>JACPLR010000008.1 GCA_016186425.1 Candidatus Pacearchaeota archaeon
CCATTATTAATTATTATGAGAGAAATTCTTGGAATTGTTAAAACGAGAAAGGAATTAAAAAAAATATTAAATGAAAAAAAAGTAAAAATAAATGGTTTAGCAATCAAAGAAGATAAAACATCTCTTGCGCTTTTTGATGTTATTTCAATAGAAAATCTGAAAAAAAACTATAAATTAACATTCTCGAAGATGGGCAAATTTTCCCTTGCCGAGATAAAAGAAAATGAAATATCAGGCAAAATATGTAAAGTAATAGGGAAAAAAATGCTCAAAGGCAAGAAGATCCAGATTAATTTTAATGATGGAAGAAATCTTATATCTAGAGAATCGGCAAATATTGGAGATTCGGCAATAATCAACTTTAAAGAGAAGAAAATAGAAAAAATCCTTCCAGTAAAGGAAAAATCAATAGTTATGGTTATCAAAGGAAAACATCTTGGAGAAGTTGGAGAAATAATTAATGTTAATAATGATAAACTAACTATTAAAGAAAAAGATAAAGAATTTGAAACAGTGAAAAAGGAGGTAATTGTAATAAATTCATGACAATGGCAAATAAAGAAAACTCAATGAGAGAAGTGAGAATAGAAAAAATAATATTATCATGCGGAGGAGTAAAGGATGAGCTGGAAAAATCTATAAAATTATTGAAGAAAATAAGTAAAAAGACTCCTGTAAGAAAAATGACTTCTAAAAGAATACCCACATTTGGGATAAGGCCAAAATTAGAAGTAGGATGCATGGTTACACTTAGAGGTAATGAAGCAAAAACATTATTAAAAAGACTATTAGCTGCTGTTGAAAACAAGCTTAGGAAGAAACAAATTCAGGAAAATTTCTTTTCATTTGGCATAGCAGAATATATTGAAATCCCGGGAGAAGAATATGACCGAGAAATTGGAATGATTGGATTTAGCACAACAGTAGTATTCTCAAGAAAAGGGCGGAGAGTTTTAATAAGGAAAATTAAAAGAAGTAAAATTTCAAAAAAACAGCATGTTTCAAAACAAGAAATAATCAAGTTTATGGAGGAAAACTTTAATACAAAAATTAAATAAAAATGACTGCAAGCGACTGGAGAAAATTATACAAGCAACTGAAGAATAAACCAGCGATAGCTAGGAAATTCCTTAAGCATAACAAGCCTAAGGAAAGAAAAATAGGGGCATCAACAAAGAAATGTGAAAGATGTGGAAGAATAGGCGCGCATGTTGGACAGTATGGTTTGAATTACTGCAGGCAATGTTTCAGAGAAGTAGCTGAAGAAATTGGATTTAAAAAATATAGCTAAATGAATCTTTAAAAAACAAACAAAAAATAAAATGAGCCAAGATATTATCGCAGACACATTGAATGAAATAATGAATGCTCAAAAAAGCAGAAAAGAAACAGTAGTTGTAGACAGGCATTCAAGGCTGCTGCTACAAGTTCTTGAAATCGGGAAAAAAGAAGGATATATAGAAGATTACAAAATAAACAAGACAAAATTAGAAATACAAATAGGCAATATTAATGAATGCAAGGCAATAAAACCAAGATTTTATGTAACAAAAGATGAAATAATAAAATATGTAAAAAGATTTCTTCCTGCAAGAGGGGTTGGAATAATTATAATTTCAACAAATAAAGGAGTCATGATTCATGATAAAGCAATAAGTGGAGGCCTTGGAGGAGCTTTAATAGCTTACTTTTACTAGTGAACCTTTTAAGAACAAAGGTTCCCAAAATAACTTTTAAAAAATAATAAAATGAAAGAAAATATAAACGAAAAAATTGAATTCCCAGAAAGTTTTGATTTTGGAATTGAGAATAGCACTATTTATGTAAAAACCAATGGCAGAGAAGTGAAAAAGACATTTAACCTTAGAGGCATAAATGTGGAAAAATCTGGAAATTCATTAATATTCAATGTAGAAAATGGGACAAAAAGGCACATGAAAATTATTAAGACAATAATTGCTCATTTGAAGAATGTAATTCTTGGATTAAAAGAAGATTTTATATACAAGCTAGAAATTGCATATGTTCATTTTCCAGCAACTTTAGAGATAAATAAAGAAAAAAGAGAATTTTATATTAAGAATTTTCTTGGAGAGAAAAGACCGAGAATTGCCAAGATTATTCCAGGAGCAGAAGTAAGCATTGAAAGAAATATCATAACTATTAAATCACACGATAAAGAAATTGCCGGGCAAATGGCTGCAAACCTTGAGATGGCTACTAAAATAAAAAATCGTGACAGAAGAAAATTCCAAGATGGCATATTTATAATAGAAAAATCCGGGAGGAAGATTTGATGGCTAATAGAAAATTCCTTAGAAGAAATACAACACAATATTTAAGACTTGGAAAAAAACGAAAGAAAGTAAGAAAATGGCAACGCCCGAAAGGAAAGCATAGCAAAATGAGGCAGAAAAGAAAGGGCTATCCGGTTAATGTTTCAATAGGCTTTAGGAAAGACGGCAAAACAAGAGATAAAATAAATGGAAAAAAGGTTATCTTAATAAATAACCTGGAAGAATTGAAAGCTGCGAATAACGAGTCTGTTTTGGTTCTTAGCAAAATTGGCGGAAAAAAGAAGATAGAAGCAGCCAAGATTGCCAAAGAAAAGAATCTGAATATAATAAACTTCAATTATAACAAATTTTTAAAAATGCTAGATAAGAATAAAGCAAAACAGGGAGATAATGAGGAGAAAAAATGAGAAGAAAAATAATTATATTAAATAGTCAGGAAGAATTATTTCATTTAGCCAGATCTGGAAAACTTTCAGTTGGCGACTGGGTAATGTATGATCATAAATTTAAAGAAAAAGTTGTACATGTATGTGGATTAGATAAGAATAAAGGGCATTTAGCGGGCATTAGAACCTTAACTGAAATCTCAGAAAGATTTGATTCAACAAGCTATAAGGTAAGAGAAAAATTCTGTTTAGAAGATGGAACTGTCCAATGCAATAGATATTTGGCAAATTCAATAAGCGCAGAAAGATATTTAAAAGAACTTAGGAGGGCAATCTAAATGAACCTCAATAAAAATGAACCTTTTGGAAAGGTTTCCAAACCATTAACAAAATGAACCTCAATAAAAATGAACCTTTAAAAAAGGTTCCCAAAATCATATAAAAATAACAAAATGAATTTAAATAAAAAGAAAAGACTTGCAGCAAGAACACTAAATGTGGGAGTAAAAAGAATCATTTTTGATACTAATAGATTGGATGAGATAAATGAAGCAATTACAAAGCAAGATATAAGAGATTTGCACCAAGGCGGAGCTATAAAAATAGCCGAGATTATTGGAAGAAAGGTTAAAAAGAAGAGAAAAACAAGGAAAAGAGAAGGAAAAGTGAGATTAAAACCAAACAAGAGAAAAGAAAAATATGCAATAATCACAAAAAAATTAAGAAGACATTTAAAAGAATTAAAGTCTCAGGGCAAGATAACAAATGAGGAATTTAAAAATCACAGAATGCAAATAAAAATGAAAGCCTTCAAGACTAAAAGACAATTAAAGGAGGTTTTAGAAAAATGAAAACAATAAAGAAAAGAAAACAGCAGGGAAAAACAGATTACAAAGCAAGGCTTACAATGTTAAAATCCGGCCTTCCAAGAGTTGTAATAAGAAAAACAAACAAATATATCAATATTCAATATGTTAAAAGTGAAAATGCGCATGATAAATCGATATTTAGCATAAGCTCAAAAGAATTATTAAAAAAGGGCTGGCCTAAAGAAGCAAGCGGGTCATTAAAATCAATCCCGGCAGCATATATTACAGGCTTTATAGCTGGAAAAGAAATAATTAAGAAAGACAAAAATAGCAAAGTATTGCTTGATATGGGGTTATTGAGGAATATTCACGGATCAAGAATTTATTCTGCGCTCAAGGGCATTGTAGATGCTGGAGTTAATATTCCATATGATAAAAAATGCTTTCCTTCAGATGAAAGAATTGAGGGCAAGAATCTAAACAAAAAATTGCAGGAAGCATTTATAAAAACTATAAGTGGGGTAAAATCAAAATGAGCGAAAATAATGAAATAATAAAGCCTGAATTTAAGAGAAGATTTGAAAGAAAAAGGTATCCAAGGCAAAGGGAAAATGAAGAAGAAAAATTAGCTGAAAGAATTGCTTCATGGGCTCCTAAAACCAAGCTTGGAAAAATGGTAAAAGAAGGAAAAATCAAAGATATAGATGAAATTCTTAATAATAATTTAAAAATACTTGAGCCGGAAATAGTTGATTCATTAATTAAAACAGAAAATGACCTTCTTTTTGCCGGGCAGTCTAAAGGTAAATTTGGGGGTGGAAAAAGAAGAGCTAGTAACATTCTCGTCAATTGTTATTATTGGAGATAAAAATGGGCATGTTGGAATGGGAATTGGAAAAGCCAAAGAAACACTTCCAGCCAGAGAAAAAGCTATAAGAAAGGCAAAGTTGAATATTATAAAAGTAAAAAGAGGATCTGGAAGTTTTGAAGGTTCTTCAAATGAACTGCATAGCATTCCTTTTAAAGTTGATGGAAAATGTGGAAGTGTAAAAATGATTTTGATTCCTGCTCCACAGGGAACAGGATTAGTAATCGGAAAAGAGGGAAGGAAGATTTTAAGATTAGCTGGAATAAAAGATGTTTACAGCAAGTCATGGGGGCAGACAAGAACAACTATAAATTATGCAACAGCAATCATGAGCGCTTTAAAAAAATTAAATGAGTTTAAATTAAGTGAATAAAAATGAAAAACATAAAAATAGATGAGAAATTAATAATTAATATTTTGAATATAAAAAACAATTCAACTAGTAAATATGCGGCTTATAATAATAAATTAGCTAGATTAAATAATCCCAGCCATAATTCATTAGCAGATAATTTCACTTTGATTAATTCATAATTTAATAAATTAAATTTTTTAAGAAAAAAACCTTTAAATCAAATAAGGATAAACAAAAATGAAAACAATAATAATGAACCTTTTAATAACAAAAGGTTCCCAAAATAACTTTTGTAAAAGTTACAAAACAACATTTAATAAAAAACAATAAAATGAAAACAATAATAAGAATAACAGGAATGGTAAATATGAACCGGGATAACGAAGAAACACTCTCAAGATTAAGATTGAGAAGAAAATATTCCTGTGTGGTAATTAATGAGCACAAAGAAATATTGAGCATGCTGAAAAAAGTAAGAAATTTTGTTGCTTATGGCGATATTGACAAAGAAACACTTAAGGAAATGATAATTAAAAGAGGCAAATCTATTGAAGGAGACAAGAAAAAATTAAAGATTACTGATGAAAAAGCTAATAAACTAGCTGAGGAAATTTTAAAAAAGCAAAGCCTTAATAATCTGGAAATAAAGCCCTTTTTCAGGCTTCATCCTCCAAGAAAAGGGATAAACACAAGAGCTCATTTTCCTAAGGGAGTTTTAGGAGATAATAAAGAAAAAATAAATGAGCTGATAAGGAGAATGCTTTAAATGAAACTTATAAACATTAGTAAATTAAATAACAATTAATAAAAATAAAAACAATGGATAAAAAAATAGACGTGCTCGATTTCAAAAAGGGAGTATTTGTAGTTAATGTAATTGGAATTGTATTTGACACAAAAACAAGAAAAATTCTCATTGGAAAAAAGGAAAATGACCCAAATGTTCCAAAGTTAAGCTGGTGTTTTCCCGGAGGAAGGCCAAATCATAATGAAGAATTGGAGGCTGCTGTAAAAAGAGAGGTAAAAGAAGAAACAGGAGCAGTTGTTGAAAGCCTTGGCCCTATTTTTGCAAGAATACTTCCAGAACATAAAAATATCTTGATGATATATTACCTCTGTGAATTCATTAGCCAAAAAGACAAGAAAGATGATGAATTTATAGAATTAAAATGGGTCAAACCAGAAGAACTTGAAAAATACTTTACAACTTCCTTTCATCGAACATTAAAAGAGTATATACTTAACTTAAAATGAAAAAAAATAATAAATTGCTTAATTTAAATAGAAATAATCATATAATTTCTGAAAATATAAGAACAATTAAATCTACTATCTTAATAAATAACTTACTTAAACTTAACTTAATCAATATCCGTAGAGATTCATTAACTAATAATAAACTAATTAATAATTAAGAATAAAATGAAATTAAAAAAAAGAAAAAAGTCAAGCCGATTCAACGGAAGGCATACAGCTGCAAGAGGGGGGAAGAAAAAGGCAAGAGGAAGCGGGCATAGAGGAGGATTTGGAATGGCTGGAACTGGAAAAAGGGCTGACCAAAAGAAAACTTTGCTTCTGAATATGCCTGAAGAGTATTTTGGAAAAAAGGGGTTAAAAGCCAAGAAAAAGAAATATAAAATTATCAACTTATACGAGTTAGGCAAAATGGCTGAAGGAAAAAAAGAACTGAAATTATACAGCTATAAAATACTGGGAGATGGAGAGATAGATATTCCATTAAATATAACTGCTTATGCTGCATCAAGCTCAGCTGTTAAGAAAATAGAAAAAGCTGGCGGAAAAGTAATTTTAAAGAAAAAAGAAGGGGAAAATGAAAAATAGAATATTAAATTTAGATAGTAATAAAAATTATATGCAATTTGAAATTATGAAAACAACTATTTTTAATTTAGTTAGCTTAAGTAATAAAGGTAATTTAAATCTTGAAAAAGATGAAAAGAATGAAGAATAATATGGTGAGACCATTTAATATTTTTAATGTAAAGAACAGCTTAATTAGTAAGCAATATGATTGCAATAATAAATCAGATAAACTTAATAATCAACTTAAACCTAACTTAACTAGTGTTTGTAATGATTCAAAAAATAAAGACAACCCTAATGTTTTCTTTATGAGTTTTCCTTATTTACTATCTAATAATTTTAACTGTCTTATAATATAAAATGAACCTGCAAAATATACTTAAAAATCTTCCAGAAGTTGAAAAACCTGTAGAAAAGAAGCTGAGTTTCGGAGTGAAGGCAAAATGGACCCTTATTATATTGGCTGCTTTTTTTGTTTTGGCAAATATCCCTCTTTACGGACTGTCGAATAACGCATTAGAAAGGTTTGATAATCTTGCAGTAATTCTCGGAACTGATTTTGGAAGCATAATTTCCTTAGGAATAGGCCCGATTGTTATGGCTTCTATTATTCTTCAATTGCTGGTTGGAGCAAAAATTCTGGCAATAGACTTAACAAGCGCTGAAGGAAAAAAGTATTTTCAGGGATTGCAAAAGCTTCTTGTATTATTTTTTATAGTTTTTGAAGCAAGTATTTATGTTTTAATGAGAGGATTAGAGGCAGCTCCGGGATATGCAGGAATTGTAATTCTGCAATTATGCCTTGGAGGATTGGCAATTATGTTTATGGATGAGATTACCAGCAAATGGGGATTTGGTTCTGGAGTTTCGCTGTTTATCGCTGCTGGAGTTTCATGGAGATTATTCACAGCATTATTCCAGTTTATAGGACCACAAGGAGGATTTGACCCAAGCGGCAGAGTTCTTGTATTATTTTCTTCAATAATTGGTGGAAATACAACCGGAGCTATTTTAGCTGCTGCTGCAATTTTAATTACGATCATTATATTTTTATTTGTTGTATGGATGCAATCTTTGAAAATTGAAATTCCTTTAAGCTTTGACAGAATTAGAGGATATGCAATGAAATGGCCTTTGGCTTTTTTTTATACTTCTGTTATGCCAGTTATATTAGTTTCAGCTCTTGAGGCAAATATTCAACTTGGAGCTGGATTAGTTGAAAAGTGGCAGGGACATGCAACGATTTTAGGCGGGTTTTCAGGAGGTACTCCAATATCTGGATTAGCTTACTGGCTTTCGGGAGTTGACTTGCTTCAGGCAACTATAACAAGCAGTTTCACAAATGATATGGTTTTTAGGGTTGTAATTCATGTTTTATTTTATGTTTCTTTTAGTGTTTTGTTTGCAGCGTTCTGGGTTAAGACATCTGGAATGGATGCTCAAAGCCAGGCAAAGAACATAATGGCTTCTGGATTAACAATACCCGGATTCAGGAAAGATGAAAGAATTCTTGAAAGTGTATTGGATAGGTATATAATGCCTTTGACAATAATGGGTGGAGCAACAATTGGGTTGATTGCTGGAATTACAAATGTCGTCGGAGGATTAGTTGCAGGAACATCATTCCTTTTAGTAATTATGGTTATTTACCAATTATACCAAAGCATTGCAAAGCAGCATTCAATGGATATGCACCCTGCTTTGAGGAAAATAATTAAGGAATAAGATTTAATTCTATAAATAAAATTAATTAAATATAATGTTGATTATTATTTCAAGCCAATAAATTATTTTAAATAATAAAAAGAACCAAGGTTCTCTTTATGAACTCTCCTTTTAAGTGAGAAATTTAGTATGATTTATCGCTGAAGTAATTTACATCCTTTCTTCTTTTTTCTTTTCTTCTTTATTTTTATCTTTACCAAAGTTTAAAAACCACTTTTGGCTAATCTAAAATGTTATAGATTAAAATAAAAAAGATGGTATTTACAGAAATATTACAAAAATATCCTGAAGCAAGCATTATAGTTTTAGCAACTGCTGTAAGCCTTATTTCAATTTTAATAACTAAGTATTTTACAAACCAAAACAGGATGAAAGAACTGAAAGCCAGGCAAAAAGAGCTTAGCAAGCTTTCCAAGGAATTCAGGACAGATATCAAGAAAGTTACCGAGATAAACAAAGAAATTATGGAATTGACTATGGAAATGATGAAGCACTCATTAAAGCCGATGATTATAACTCTTATTCCGTTGTTACTTTTATTCTGGTGGGTTGGGCAAACATTTTCAACTGTTTTGCCTAAATGGATCTGGTATTATATTATTGCAGGCATTGCTTCCAGCTTAATTTTCAGAAAGCTGTTAAAGGTTGTGTAAATTGCTGCTTTGCAGTTATTATCTATTTTTGAAAATATGAAGAACAAATTATTAAGTTAAATAACGTTAGATTAATTGGTATTGAGCAATTTAGATTTAAGGTAGCTGTAACTTACTTATTAAAATCTGGCATGATTTCAGAACATATTTTGAATCATTACTATTCTAAATTTTTCTATGTAGAAAATTTTTCATAATTAAGTGCTGAGATAATTGATCTTAGAGTCATAGTCTGTAATTTTAGCGTTAATATTTATGTTCTGATAAGTGGCCTTTAAAATCATTTCCCAAATCAGACAAGCTTTTTCCTATATTTCTTGTTCTTTCTTCTAACATGCCCAAAGCCCTTCCTTGATTTACTAAAAAACCTACAATAACAAATAAACCAGCAAGTATTATGCCCATTCCGGCAATAATTATATTTTCAGTAGCCCAAGTTCCTCCCAATATTGCTTTCAAAACCTGGTAAGCAACATAAAGCATTATCAAAATAAAAATTGCCCTAAATATCCATAAGAAAGCTTCTTTTAAATCTAAATCCTTAACCATTCTAACTTTTTGGCTAACCATAAAAAGAAAAGAACAGCAAGCACTAAAGACAGCCATCTAATAATCTGCAAAAATAAAATCCTTCTCTTATTAATTTTAGCTATTTTAACCTCTTTTATATTATTATACTAAATACTGCCTTGTTTTAAAGCATTTCGTTTTATAAGGAAGAGATATAAGTTATTAAACATAATAACTATTAACTATTTTAACTTAAATGATCATTGCCACTTTAGATAAGGTTAAATTTCTCCAAATAAAAGGGAAGTTTCATAAAGAAAAACTTGGTTGTCTTTATTTTGAAAATATGAAAAACAAATTATTAGGTGAAGGAGTGTTAGATTAATCAAAGATCAGTAGCTTTCTCATTTAAATTATGTAGAGATATTGTGATATTTTCAGAACATTTCTATTAAATCAAATAATTTATATACTCTTTATTGATTAACTTATTTAAATAAATATAATTACGACTTCTTTTAGGAGATGTCGTAAGAAGAACCTAGGTTCTTTTTACTATGGAACAGCAAGAATACCTTTTGAAACTGCAAATGCTTGAACAGCAGGCGAACCAGTTTGGAGAGCAGTTAAATGTTATAAATCAGCAAATAAGTGAGTTAACCATGCTGAAAAGCAATTTATTGCATTTAGATAAATCAAAAGAAAAAGAGATTTATTCTGAATTTGGAAAGGGTATTTTCATCAAGGCAAAACTTGACAGCAAAGATTTTTTGGTTGATGTGGGAAATAAGATTTATGTTCCCAAGAATTTCAATGAAATAAGCAAGATAATTGATGAGCAAATTGATAAATTTGAGGAAATAAAGCCAGAAATAGCAAAAAGAGTTGAGCAGGTTAACAAGCAGTTAAATAGCTTAATTGAGCAGGCAAGAAAAGAGAAAGGCGGAGATAAAACCAAAAAAGTAGAAAAGAGCAAAGAAGTTAAAGGGAAGAGGAAATAATAATTCTTGAAATATATCAAATAAAAGTATAAAGCTAGTTTTGATAAGTTTTTGTATCAATAAATTTAATTAAAATAGCAAACTTAGTGACTTTCATATTAAAATTTGGCAAGGTTATTGCATTATTTCAAAATCATACACTTATTTTTATCTTCTGAACTCGAGTTTATTTTTATGGAGAGTTATCTTAAACCGCTTTATATGTCAATGAGATATTGTCCACTTATCAAGGCATAATCTATTTTTTAATAGATAAGCCAAATTAATTTAATTATGCAATAATTATAATCATATTAAGTTTTAGAAATTTACTACGATATACTTATTTAATTCATAACATAATGAATAATTCAAATTTAAGCAGTCCTATTTTCAAACATTATTTATTTCTATATCATTTTAAGTTGACATTACCTGCAATAATAGGGTTTTTATATCTATATTCCTTTTGTAATTAATGAATAAAAAGAATGGTGGAAATAATAAAGCTGTTAAAAAAAAGCTGGAAAGAATATACAAGGGTATTAAAGAAATAAAAATACAGGGAGCTAGCAATATTGCAAGGGCTGCACTTTATGCTTATTCTCTTTCTCCAAATGCTGAAACTAAGAAAAAATTATTTTCATTACGGCCTACAGAACCAATGCTTATAAATGTCTTGCATGACCTTGATAAAAACCTGGAGAATAAAGAAAAGATACTTATGCATTTCCTACTTGCACAAAACAAAATAAATAATTATGTTCTTAAAATAATAAAAAACAACGATGTTATTTTTACACATTGCCATTCAACCAATGTCATAAAATCTTTAATTAATGCCAAGAAATACGGGAAAAAATTTCAGGTTTATAATACTGAGACAAGGCCCTTATTTCAGGGCAGGAAAACAGCAAGTGAACTGTCAAAAGCTGGAATAAAGGTAACTAGCTTAATTGACTCTGCTGTTGAGGTTGCAATTGAGGGGGAACAGGGATTTAAAAAAATCAATAAAATTTTCTTAGGTTCTGATGCAATACTCCCAAATGGAGATATTATTAATAAAATTGGCAGTGAAATGTATGCTCAAATAGCCAAAACCCATAAAATTCCTGTATATATAATTGCTGACTCGTGGAAATTCTCAAAAAACAATATAAAATTAGAGCAAAGAAGTTTTAATGAAGTGTGGGATAAATCTCCAAAAAACATTAAGATAAAAAACCCTGCTTTTGAAAAAGTTGATAAAAAATACATAACTGCAATCGTCTCTGAGCTAGGAATTTTAAAACCGGAAGAATTTGTGAGAAAAGTAAAGAAAACTATTTGAAAATATTACAATAGTTTTACATGATTTTTATGTTAGATTAAGTAGGTTAATATTAATATACTGAATTAATTTAATGAATTTTACTAATTCGAGACGATGAATTTGTCAAGCATATAATATCAAATCAAGCAAATTCTTTTTAACAATTGTTAAGCAAAAGATATATATATCATTCCATTAAATTCTAAAATTCCTAACCGGAATTTACATTTAATAATGATTGAAAGGGGGTGTGATGACAAAAATAATTATGGCAAATAATAACAAGTGGCTGCTATATGGATTTATTATCCTTGCTATCTTGAATATAATTCTGTTAGGATATATTGTGATGGGGCTAAGCGGAAAGAGTGTTGGTTTGAGCCCGAGTGGACCTGCTTCATATTGTACCGATACCAGTACTGGAACTTTCTGTTTTATTGGAGATAAAGATGGACCAACTGCATTAGAGCTCTTTAGATCTAAAATTATAGATTCTGGTACAGATTATTT
>JACPLR010000002.1 GCA_016186425.1 Candidatus Pacearchaeota archaeon
ACCATCTTGGACAGCCCAATCTTCTGAGCAATCGCTTAATTTTATTAACTAATCTTTCCTCTTTTTTCATGTTGATTACCTCAAGTAAATCAACATTCTAGGGTAGATTAACTTTTACCCTAGGACTTTTTCAACAGAGCCTATTTTGAAAACAAAAGGGAGAAAAAGGTTAAATTAGTATCTATATTAATTAAGTCCATAGGGTTTGCAAAAACCCTATGCTTTCCTAATAACTTCTTTATTAACAACTTATATAAATTCCAATTGCTCTATTTGATTGTGTTAAAACAAAACTCTAAAGCCCCTGATTTTGAATTAAAAGATAAAAATGGCAAAATATGGAGATTAAAAGATTTTAAGCCCGATAAAATAAAGTTTCTTGTTTTATATTTTTATCCTAAAGACAATACTCCTGGATGCACAATTGAAGCAAAAGAGTTTTCAGCTTTATTGAATGATTTTAAAAAACTGAAAACAGAGGTGATTGGAATAAGCGGTGGAGATGAAAGCTCAAAGAAAAAATTTCATGAAAGCTGCGATCTAAATTCTAGTTTAATATTATTGTCTGATCCTGATTTTAAAATTTGCAAGAAATACGGAGTTTATGGGCAGAAATCATTTATGGGAAAGAAATTTCTTGGAATAAAGAGAACAACTTTTATTTTAAGATTTGCAGATAATCAAGAAAAAATAGTAAAGGTTTATGAAAATGTCAAGGCTTTAGGGCATGCAAAGGAAGTTTTGGAGTTTATCTCACATGGGGCTTCTTAATAAGAAGAGATGTTAAATCTCCATACCTTAATCTTAAAGTTTCTTCTGATCCTGGAGAATCTTTATCAGTAAGTAAATATTCTTCTGGAGTGTCTTTATCAAATTCCAATACTCCCTCAACATATGCTCCTATTTTGGAATCTAAAATAAGAACAACAGGGGATTTATTATCCTTAGCATTATCTTTAACATGACGTCTTTTAACATTTACTGTTAGATCTGGCTTGAAAAATACTTCTTCATATCTATTAAAATTAATTTCCTCTTTTCTATATTTTTTAAACGTCATAATCCAATGTTTACTCGGGAGTTTATAAAAATAATTATAATCTAGTTATGTAAGGTGCAATTGAAAGAAAACGTTTATAAACTATATTCGCTAGATATTATAGTTAATTAAAAAGAGGATTAAATGGCAAAGAAAAGAGATAAACAAGCTAAAGCAGGTAACATAAATAACAAGAAAAGCTCTTTAAGATACATACCTATGATTGCCCCGATTAATGAAAGAGGAAGTCCTGGATGGATTTTTATTAATCTGCTATTGGTAATTGTATTCCTTTATGGAATTTATCATTCTTGGTATAGAGATGGATATGAAGGCTTGTCAATAATTGTCCTTGACCTACTTGTTATTCTTGTAATCAAACTTATTCTTAAGTTCAAAAAGAGATAAAGCAAAATGAAAAGCAAAAAAGCAGCAATTGAGCTAAGCATGACTACGATAGTTGTTGTTGTTTTATCATTAACATTATTAATTATGGGTTTTATCCTTGTGAGAAGCATAATGTGCACTGCTATTGGATTAACTGATGATGTTGGCACTAAAGCAAAAAAGCAGATAAGTGATTTTTTTGATACATCAAGCTATGAGATTTATTGTGTCGGACAGGGTGATCCTACTAAAGTTGCTCCTGGAATCAATAATGTTTGGTGTGGTTTTAATTCAAAAATAGGAGGAACATATAAGCTTACTATTAAAGAAATAAAACCAATAAGCTCTGCATTAAGCAAGACTACAGATTATATGAAATGGGTTACAGTAAAACAGGAATCTGTAACAGTAAGCCCTGAGAAAAGAGAATCGCAGAAAATAGTTACTTTAGACATTCCTGAAGATGCACAGGAAGGAACAATAAGATTAACACTAGAAGTTAAAAAAGAAGGTTCAACTGCAACTTCTACAATACCTGTTGACTGGGAAATTTCAAGAACAGGAACTATAAGGGCTGTGATGTGCTGAACGATTAAAAATGAAGAAGATAAATATTTGGGCAAGTATTCTTGTTGGCTTATCTATTATTATACCTATTCCAATGATAATAATTGAGTTTAATAGTAGTTCTATATATAGTGGCTTTGGAACATTATTTTTTATAGTATTTATTTCTTTACCATTATTTATTATTGGGATAGTTTTATTTTTGATTGGGTTATTAATCAAGTTATTTAAGAATAAATTAAAAAATAAAAGTAGATAAAATATCTCTTAAAAAATAACCAAAGGCTGCTTTTTATCCCAGATAAGCAGCCTTGCCTGCAAGAGCTGCTTTTGCTGATCTTAAATAATTCTCTTCAATAGTTATATAATTAGCTAATTTAACCAATAGTAATTAAATAAATAATAACAGAACTGCCAGTTAATAAAACAAAAATTACAATTGACCATCCAACAATTTTACTACTTACTTCTTTATTCCCAAAAAAGAAACTCTCAAATAAAAGAAATATACCTATTAAGGTTGAAGCAAGAGCTAATGCAAAAAATGGCACACTTACGACTGCACAAAGACCATCTTTGCCTAAGCAAAATATCAAAGTAAAAATAACTCCAATTAAAACAATTATAAATGAGATTGTTTGTAGTATTAATGAAGTAGAAACTAATTTATTAACTTTCAATTTTCTCAAACCTACATTCAAATAATACCCTCCAGCAAATAAAAATAATATAGGAACTAATGAAATAATAGTAGACAAACCGCCTGAAAAGACATTGCTTAACGAGTTAAAATTAAAGCCACCTTCTATTAAAATAAGAATTAATCCAATGATTCCAGAAAAAATTAATAAACTCCCAAGAACATTATAAATCCAATTTTTCATATTATGTTAAAGGAAACCTTATTTAAAAATGTTATTAATTTTTCTAGAAGAACTTAGTTATTCGCGGTGTAAAAAAATTACCCAAGATAAGCAGCCTTGCCTGCAAGAGCTGCTTTTGCTGACCTCAAATAATTCTCCTCGATCTTTGAATATAATTCCATGTCTGTTTTTGTAACACTTGGCTTGACTTTTTTCAAAGCTTCCTCAAAATTCTTTTTAGTTATTTGAATTGCTTTAATATCCTCTCTTAAAGCAAGCATTGCTGCTTCCCTTACAAGATTTTCCAAATCAGCTCCTACAAATCCGTCTGTTTTATCAGCAAGATCTTCAATCTTAACATCTTTTGCCAAAGGAGTTTTTTTAGTGTGGATTTTTAATATTTGAAGCCTGCCTTCTTTTGTTGGAGATTGAACTAATAAAATTCTGTCAAATCTTCCAGGCCTTAACAAAGCAGTGTCTAGCATATCCGGCCTGTTTGTTGCACCTATAACTGTTATATCTTTTAATTCTTCCAAGCCATCCATTTCAGCAAGCAATTGATTTAAAACTCGCTCTGTAACTTTTGTTCCTGCATCTGTTCCTCTTCTTGGCGCTAAAGAATCTATTTCATCAAAAAATATTACGCAAGGAGAAACCTGCTTTGCTCTTTCAAATATCTTACGAACACCTCTTTCGCTTTCTCCGATCCACATGCTTAACAATGAAGGGCCTTTAACTTGTATGAAATTAGCTTCTGATTCTTTTGCAACTGCTTTTGCTAAAAGGGTTTTTCCTGTTCCAGGAGGGCCGTATAATAAAATTCCTTTTGGTGGCTTTATTCCGATTCTTTTAAATGCTTCCGGGTGTTGCAACGGCCACTCAACTGCTTCTTTTAATTCCTGCTTGATTTTATCCAAACCTCCAACATCTTCCCAAGAAATGTTTGGAGTTTCAACAAGAACTTCACGCATTGCACTAGGCCTGACAACTTTCAACGCTTCCTGAAAATCATTCCTAGTTACTTTCAGCAATTCCAAAACCTCTTGAGATATTTCTTCATCTTCTTTTAATTTTATTTTCGGAAGAAGTCTTCTTAAGACACTCATAGCTGCTTCTTTTGCCAAAGAAGAAAGATCTGCCCCGACAAAACCGTGAGTTATTGAAGCAAGCTCGTCTAGACTGACGTCTTTAGTTAAAGGCATATTTCTTGTATGAATTTTTAATATTGCTAATCTACCTTCTTTATCAGGAACATTAATTTCAACTTCCCTGTCAAACCTTCCAGGCCTTCGTAAAGCAGGATCAATTGAATTTGGCCTGTTTGTTGCTCCGATAACAACAACCTTCCCACGAGTTTTCAAACCATCCATCATTGTTAATAATTGGCTTACAACTCTACGTTCAACTTCTCCCTGAACATCTTCTCTTTTTGGAGCAATTGCGTCAATTTCATCAATAAAAACTATTGCCGGAGCTGTTTTTTCAGCTTCATTAAATATATCTCTTATTCTTTTTTCAGATTCTCCGTAAAATTTACTCATAACTTCTGGGCCATTAAGCAATATAAAATTAGCTTCTGATTCATTTGCAACTGCTTTTGCTAAAAGTGTTTTTCCTGTTCCAGGAGGCCCATGAAGTAAAACTCCTTTTGGAGGTTCTATTCCTAATTTTTCAAAAATCTCGGGATGTTTCAATGGCAGTTCAATCATTTCACGGACTTTTCTTACTTCTTCCCTTAAACCTCCGATATCTTCGTAAGTAACATCAATAAATTTTTCTTCAGATAATTCAACAGCTTTTGGGCTTACAACAACTTCTGTATTTTCAGTTATTACCACCGGTTTGTTTGATGGATTTGTATTTACAATCAAGAATTTTATTTGCCTTAAACCTCCGAAAGACATTCCATTCATTCCCCCCATATTATTGAAAATATCTCCAAAAATATCTCCGAATTCCCCGAAATCTTCAGACATCAAATCTCTTCTTCTCTGCACTCCTCCGAGAACAACAATATCCCCTTTTGTTACAGCCCTACCTAATAAGCCTCGCCTGAATAATTCTGGATCTCCCTGAACAATAATATTTTCCTGAACAGGAGCAATTGATATTTTTTTAGCTTCTTTAACATCTGCTTTTTCCAGAGAAACAGATTCTCCAACTCCTGTTTTTGCATTTTTTCTTATTATTCCGTCTATTCTTATTATTCCCTCACCAACATCTGCAGGATAAGCGCGATCAACAATTGCAACAGTTTCCTTGCTTCCTTTTACAGAAATAACATCTCCTCTTCTCAATCCGAGAGATTTCATTGTATCATAATCAATTCTTGCAATTCCCTTGTATGCATCATCCTGCGACGCTTCCGCAACACGTAATTTAATTGCTTTACTTTCCGCCATTATAAAAAGCACCTAAGGTTCTCTTTATGAACTCTCCCTTTTATTTTGTATTTCATTTTATTTATTTTTCTCCTTATTTTCTTTTATTTGTTTTTCTTTAAGATTTCTTTCAATAAACTCTCTATCTTTTGATTCTTTTTCTCTTTCAGCTTCTTTTTCATATATTTTATCAAAAATTAATGATAGTTTTCCCATTCTCTCAAAGCTTAAACTCACTATTTCATCCATTATCCTGTCCTGCTCGTTTATAAAGTTCACTATTTCCCTTGGAATTGAAACAGTATAACTGTTTCCAACCATTCTTAGTTTTACATTAAATCTCTTGTTTCTTAAGTTAAGATAGTGCTGATATTCAAGTTCGTCCTGCGGATGTATGATTCTGTCTCCGCATCTGGGGCATTGTACGGCTCTGAATGAAAACCCGTTTTTAATAAACTGGATTCTCTGCATTTTTATGCTACAGGTTTTACAAAGTATTGTATTTTCGAAAATATCAGACATTTATTCTTGGTTTTGTTAGGTTGTTTAACATAGTGCTGTGTTCGGTGAAATGAACACAGCTGTGAAAGGGGGTGAAATGAATACTTTATATGTATCCATCTTCGTGTATACATAAATATATACACTATTTAAACTTTTCGTTCCTCTAAAGTTTAAATGACTTTTAGCAATTATACACTTAATTTATCTAATCTAACAATATCTTTATTTAATTTATTTAATAAAAGCGGCTGATTATAAGCCATATATATTAGGTTAATTATCTTATCAAATTAACATTATATTTTAATTAAAGAATTTTTCGTTTGTGAAAATTCCGAGAAATAAAATAAATAATCCCAGAAACAAACCGCCTAAAACATCAGTTAGCCAGTGAATTCCAAGATAAAGGCGTGAAAAACTAACGAGTATTATTAATATTAAACAAAACGTAGTTACTAATATTTTAACGTTTCTTCTATTATTCTTTAAATATTTCCATGAAAAATAAGCTAATAAACCAAGGAAAACAATTACATTTGTTGTGTGCCCGCTTGGAAATCCGTAACCAGAAGCAAGAGCTTCAAATGCTGTGCCTACCGGCCTTGGACGCTGAATAATTATCTTTAATCCCCAGATAAAAAAAGCATTAATTAACATTACAATTATAAAAAATAAAGAATCTTTGAATTTCCTTCTATATTGGAGATATAGAAAAATAAGAAAAGAAGCGAGAATTATCGGAATTACCTCAAACAAATAATCAAGGGTTAAATCAATTTTATTTAAAACAGGGTCGTTGCTAAAAAATGAATTTTTCATTAATTCATTAAAATTATCATCTACGCTTGTCAAAAACCAGTTATTTAACAGATTGAGCATTATAAAAATAAATAATATCAGTGAAAGAATAGATATTACTAAATAAACATTTGATTTGTTATTTTTAATGAACAATTTTTTCATTCCATAATATATGCTAAATAAGCTTTTATACTTTATCTTAACATAAAAAATTCATAATATTAATGAAGTTTGTGAATAATCCAACTAAATTTACTTATGTTAATTCTAATTAATTCTAAATATCCTAAGATTAAATATAATAAACTAAGGGAGTTAATAATATAAATTGCTTAAATTTTCAATATATCAACAATCCCTACTATCTTCTATAATTTATTTACTTTTAATTCTTTAACAAAATGTGGCTAAAAAAGGTTTAAATAGCTTTTTAACGAGGTATTAAAATGAATAAGCAAAATAATGAAAATAAATCATTGAATTCTGGCAATGTTTTAAAAAAATTCTGGAATTTTATCTGGCACGGAGACAGCTGGCTAAGCTGGATTACATTTATTGTTCTCATATTCATATTTATAAAATTCATATTTTTTCCAGCGCTCTCTTTAGTCACAGGAACGCAATTACCAATAGTTATTGTTGAATCTTGCAGCATGTATCATGATCGAGAATTTAGCAAATGGTGGGGATTAAACCGAGATTGGTATGATAAACATGACATTACAGAAGATAATTTCAGCCAGTTTCCCTTGGAAAATGGATTTTCCAAAGGAGACATCTTTTTTGTCACAGGAGTTAAAAAGACTAATTTAGAAGTGGGAAATATAATAATCTTCACCAGTGGCGACGCAAAAAGAGCAATTATTCACAGAGTTGTAAATCTTGATCCTATTCAGACAAAGGGAGATAATAATCCTTCGCAATTCTCGCCAGGCATGAACGGAAAAACGAATCCTGAAGAGATTGACGAGACAAATATTCAAAAAAGCCAGATTGTTGGAAAAGTCGTTCCATTTAAAATACCTTATTTGGGGTGGGCTAAGCTAATATTTTTTGAGCCTTTTAGATCAAGTGAAGACAGAGGGTTTTGTAAATAAGAAACTTTAAAAACTATCAGTTATTGAACTCAACTGTTATATTAATTAAAAAAGATATGGAATTCTGTCCAAAATGCGGTTCTGTATTGGAAGAGAAAAGAAAAAATTTCGGATGTGTCAGATGTGGATATGCTGTGAAAAGCAAGGTTAAAATAGAAACGAATGAAAAAATAGAAACTGCCAGAGAAATTGGGGTTGTAAGAGACAAGGACACTGATGTTTTTCCGATAGTTGCAAGCAATTGCCCGAAGTGCAAGCATAATGAAGCTTATTTCTGGACTTCACAAACAAGGTCAGGAGACGAAGCAGAGACCAGGTTTTTTAGATGCACAAAATGCAAGCATACCTGGAGAGAATATAAGTAATTCTAACTTAATATTACATTGTAGACAAAAATGTAGAAAGATTTATATATGTAGTCACCTATTATATTATTATGTATATTGAAAAAAGAAAGGCAAAACAGGGAATAAAATATTATTTAGGGCATTCATTTAGAGAAGGAAATAAAATCCATAAAATAAGAAAATACCTTGGTAAAAACTTAAATAAAAAAATATTAATTGATAGAAAAGAAAAGGCAGAAAAATTAATTTTGGACGAAATTAATCAGTATAAAATAATAAAAAATCCCCTTGAAGAACCTCTTTCAGAGTCAGAGATTAAATTTTTTGAAAATGTTGAAAAAAACCAAAAACTAAGAGTATTTCATCTTTCTGAAAAAGAATGGGAGTTATTTTCAGGGCTGTTTACTTATAATACAAATGCAATTGAAGGGAGTGAATTGAATAGTAGTGAAGTAAAAGAAATACTTGAGGAAAACAAATGGCCAGACAAATCAAAAGAAGATATCGCAGAAACATATGGAGTTAATGAAGCAATTAATTTTATTAGAAAAACAGAAGAATATATTTCTTTAAATTTAATTAAAGAATTACATAAAATTGTTTTTAAAAATTCAAAGCATTTTGCTGGTGAATTCAGAAAAACTGGAGAAGAAGTTGTTGTAAGAAATGGTTTAGGAAATATTATTCATATGGGAGCTCCTCAATCAAGAATTATTTCTTTGTTAACTGAGCTTATTGAATGGTATAATGAATACAAAGACAAGTATCCTGGATTAATTTTGGCTGCAGTTATCCATAATCAATTTGAGACTATTCATCCATTTAGAGATGGGAATGGAAGAGTTGGAAGATTATTATTGAATAATATCTTAATAAAACACAATCTGCCTCCAATTAATATTGATTTTAATAATAGGCGAGAATATTATAATTCACTACAAGAATATCAAAAAAATAAAAATCTTAAGCCAACATTAGACTTAATCATAAAAGAGTATAAGTCCTTAAAGAAGAAATTAAAGAGGTGACTACATTTCTTTAATTTTGTAGTCACCCGGTAAAAAGTTTAAGCATACTTTCCAAGTACTTGGGGAAAATAGTATTATCTGGGGATTTTTAAAATAAACTCCAGATAAAACATTATATTTATAAGTATTCTAAAGTTAAAATTTACAAGGATCCGTAGCTCAGCTTGGCAGAGCACTGGACTCTTACATTCAGAAAATAGAGAAATCCAGGTGTCGGGGGTTCAAATCCCCTCGGGTCCACTTTATTTTTAATAAAATTATTTAGAATTAAGCATATTCTTTAACTTTATATCTTCCTAAAACTGATCTTTTGTTTTGTTTTTTTGGAACATTGGCCCGAGATTCTCTAGCATGTTCTAAATCATAAACTTCTACATTAAAAGGGCAATCATTAGCATAATTTTCAATATTACTCCTTTCTTTACTTGAAAGATTTGGAATTAAACCAACCCTAAAAACAAGGCTTTTTGATGATCTAATAAAATTTCTATCCATGGAATACAATCCTTCATAATCAACAGTAAGTTTTTTTCTTCCTTCTTTACCTGCAAGTTTAGAAATATCTTTGAATATTTCACGCTTGGCTTCATCTAAAATACCTTTAACTGCCAATAAGTCATTTTCACATAATTCTGCATTTACTTTTCGCCCCAGTATATCTAAATAATCCCAATCCATGGATAATCTAGAATTCTTGTATTTATAAGCATTTTTATTTTGAGTATCTACTTAGCTTTGTAAAGTTGTTATCGTCGGTAAAGGTCAAAATGAAGTAAAAATAGGATGTTTTTTGTCGTCGGAGCTTTAGAAAGCTAAGCAATTACTATTTTGAAGAATAACAAAATAAAAAAGAAAAATACCTCTTTTATAAAATATTCTTATATTCTAATCATATACAGATCTAAGATTAAGCAACTACTTGCTTAATATTTCCGATATTATCTGCAACTTCCATACCTTTCTTTGTAAGCTTAATAAGTTTTATTCGTCCCTTTTTCTCAAAAGTTACAAGTCCTAATTCTTCCAAAGTCTGCAGTATTTTAACTGCGTGGCTGTAAGTGCAGTCCACCTCTTTTGCAAGAACAGATCCGTATCTGACTCTAGCGAGCTTTCTTAAGGCGATCATCATCAATGCTGGTTTTCGCCTAAAAAAGATGTCGAAGTTGTCTTTCATTTTTATCTTTATAATTTCGGGAACCTTTTTTAAAAGTTCATTTTATTTACATTTGGATATATATGATTTAACCTATATATCGGGCTATATAGTGGTATAGATAAAGGCTTTTTAAATTTTTCGTGGTTTAAAAAGCCAAAAAAATTAAAATCTTCACTACTAAATCAGAGAGTAAAAATGATCATTTAGAATTCTAAAATAGTAAATATTTATTAATTACCAATATACTATTAATTTAAAACTAACCTAAATAAAACATTAAGAACTTAATTTAAACAGCGATAAACCAGATTAAATTTCTCTCAAAAGAGAATTTTAGTATTATATATTTTCAGAAAATATTGCAATATCTTTGCCTACTTTATTTGCTAGAGTAAGTAGTTTTATCTAAAATATTATATGTTACATATTTAAAATTAAGTTAAATTCCTTTCTCGTTAAGGTCTTTTCCTGTAAATTTCTTATATAAGTTAAGATAACCTTTTGATAAAAGAGTTGGATAAGAAGCAATAACCTCCATGCGGGATTCTCCCGATCTAATTGAATTTTCAAGAACTGAAATGGAATTTGAAGAATTAAGAAAATTAATAATTTCCTTTCTTGGCATGTACATTCTAATGTCTTCATTGTTAATACTTCCGCTTTTTGTATAAACCCGGCCTTTTATAACCTCTGAATTAAAAACTCTCTGATCCACTAATATCTCAATTTTCGGTGTGTTTGAACTTAAGGGTGGCTTGTGGAGCTTATATGCTTCTAAAGAATATAAAATGTAATTAACAACACTTTCATTAACCTTCAAAGATGCAAGAGAAGATTCATTCCAGAATTTTTGCTGAGGGATATTGTTTGTTGTTGTACTTGATTCATTCTTGTTAAAGTAGTAAACCAGCACTAATGCTATTAAAATAATCACAATAATAATTATTACAGAGATAATTAAAAATAATTTTGCCTTTTTATTCATATCTGTAAAAGCAAAATTTTATTAATAAACCTTTTCTTTAATAACAATGGAAAAACAAAAAAATAAGAAATTGAGGATTTTAGCAGCCGGAGACATACACGGAGATTCAAAAACAACGAAGAAGCTAGCTGAAAAAGCTGAAAAAGAAAATGTTGATTTAGTCATCCTTACTGGGGATTTAACCGGATGGACTGAAACAAAAGATCTTATCAAGCCATTTACGGAAAAACATAAAAAAGTTTTAATCATCCCTGGGAACTGGGATTCTTTTGCAACAGCTGATTTTTTGGCAAATGTTTATGGAGTGAAAAATATCCACGGTTATTCTGTTAAGTATGAGAATATTGGAATATTTGGAGCAGGAGGCGCTAGAGGCCCTGGGCCAGGAGATATTTCAGATAATGAAATAATGAAAACACTTGAAAAAGCGCATTCTAGTTTAAGGGGAATTGAAAGAAAGATAATGATAACCCACATGCATCCTGCTGGATCAAAATCAGAATTTTCAGGAATTCCTGGTTCGAGATCAATTGCAAGAGCGATTGAAAAATTCAAGCCAAATATTCTTCTGCATAGCCATATTCACGAAGCCCACGGCTTTGAAGAGTATATTGGAAAAACAAAAGTTATTAATGTTGGGAGAGAGGGAAAGATTATTGAGATATAAATACAATTAACATTATTAATTTAACCATTTATTAACATAAATTAAATCAGGCATAAATTTTCTTAAACGAAAATTTATTTATTGTATGTTTAGAAAAATATCTGAATCTTTACTATATCTCCGCCCAACTTTTATATTATAACTACCTAACCTTAATATTTATTATGATTTTTAATAAAATTTTAATTAATGAACCATAACAGAACTATCATCAATAATGTGAAATAAACCTTTTGTCCTATACAGATCAAAGGTTTTGATTACACTTTCATTTGCCCATATTTCCAATTGAGAGTCAGCCCTTTTTCTAGCCTGCAATGAAATAGCAACCGCACAAACTCCATCAAAAACCGCATCCTTAAAATCAAGCACAACTTTTTTATTAAGATTTTTTTTAGGCCTTTTAAAAAATTTATGAGCAACATATTTAATCATGTAAGAGAGCCCTTCTCCGGGATCGCGTTCTTCGCATTCTATTACATTATGGTAGCATAAATTTTTCCATAACAAGTCAGAATTAAAAGGATTTAAATGTCCGTTAATATCAAAATAATGACAATCAAGCTTTTCTTCATATTTTATTCTAAGATCTTTTTGTTCAACTACCTCTTTATATCCTGGCATAAGCATTAATAGCAATGTTAATTTAAAAACATATTCAATTTAAAAAGAGGATTTTTAATAACTACTTGGAACGAATAACTATGAGGTTAGTAAAAGCTTAAGGCCTTCTTCCAACAAATTTATACTGTGAATTAACGGAAGGTTTGCCTGACGAATTAGTGGTTTTAGAATCAGCTAATGCAATCAGCTTTTCTGCCAAGAAATAAAGATTAATTGTATCCTGAACATTATAATCAATCAATTTTTTCAAGGCTTTTGTACTTCCTCTCATATATTGGTGCCATAACTTAACAGCAACTCTCTTTTTTTCAGAATCCTTTGTTAATCTTTCTATGCCAAAAGTGTTTTCAAGAGTTCTCAAGCTATGTGGCATATCAAGGGCTTTGGCAAATAAAAAAAGGTCTAAAATTTTTATGTTGTCTGGAATCAATCCAGGAAGCTCTGATTTTATTTTAGGAATATCAAATGCCAGTCCATTAAAGGTTATTAATAATTTCGCATTGCTAAAAAAGGACTGCATGTTTTCTTTGTTAAGATTCCTCCCTTTAATAAAAGTCTGGCATTCAATTAAACCTGGTTTTGGAGTATAAATACCTATAACTGAAATCGGGCCTCCAAAATCAGTTACTTCAATATCCAGGCATATTGATTCTTTTTTAAAGGTCTTGTAAATGTCGCTCCAGTAAGATAAGTCGGTAGCCATTATAATATAAGAACCTTGTTTTTAAAAAATTTTGGATAATTGAATATATTCCCTTTAACTTATAATCCCCAATAGCTTTTTAAACAAAGCAGTTAAATATATAGGATTCTTGTCTTATTGATAGATCATTAGAATAATCAAAAATGGCAATAAAAGGTAAAAAGAAAAAATCAGAAGATCCTGTAAAAGAACGGGGAGAAGCACTAATCAAAGGAGATTTTGTTCCTGTAGATGAAAATGATGTAGCAAGAGCTGTTGACATTCCGGTAATGGAAAAACCAATTTCCGAGATAGAAATTATTGAAAAAAGAGGAAGAAAGAAAACTGAAAAAATAAATGTAAAAAAAGAAGAAAAACTAGAAATAAAAAAAGCATCAGTGATTATTGAAAAGAAAACAAACAACGGAAATGGCAATGGAAAAAACTGGAAAGAAAAATTCAAGATTCCCGGGCCAAAACAGCTCAAACCCAATGGAAATATCTTGATTATTACTGAAAAGCCGCAGGCAGCCCAAAAAATTGCAAATGCCCTTGCCAGAAACGGAATAAAACAAAAAAACCTAAACAATGTAAGCTATTATGAATTTGAACGTGATGGAAAAATAATTAATGTTGCGTGTGCTGTTGGACATTTATTCACCCTGGCTCAAGTAAAACCTCGCAACGAATGGCCGACTTTTGATATTGAATGGGCTCCAAATTTTCTTGTCAAGAAAAATGATTTTACTAAAAAATATTATGATGTAATTGCACGGCTTTGCAAAGAAGCGAGCGAGATAATTTCTGCGACAGATTATGATATTGAGGGAGAAGTTATTGGAATGAATATTGTAAGATTTATCTGCAATCAGCCTGATGCAGAAAGAATGAAATTCTCAACTTTAACAGCTGAGGAAATTAATCATGCTTATGAAATGAGAAGCAAAACTTTAGATTGGAAACAGGGGATAGCAGGAGAAACAAGGCATTACTTAGACTGGATTTACGGAATTAATTTATCAAGAGCAATTATGGATGCTATAAAGCAAGCAGGAAGCTTCAGGTTAATGTCTATTGGAAGAGTTCAGGGGCCTGCGTTAAATATCATTGTAAAAAAAGAGCGAGAAATTCAAAAATTCAAGCCTGAAAAATACTGGGATATTTTTCTTGATGTGTTTCATGCTAATGATAAATCCGGGAAAAATATTATTGAAGTTAAATATATAAGGGATGTTACAAAGCAACAAGAATTAAAAAAATTTGAGCAATTAGAAGGCAAAGAAGGTATTGCAAATACTGAAAAAACACAACAAAAAATAATTCCTCCAGTACCTTTTGACCTGACAACTCTGCAAACAGAAGCTTACAAATTTTTTGGCCTAACACCTAGTAAGACACTTGAAATTGCGCAAAGGCTTTATCTTGCGGGAGTAATTTCCTACCCAAGAACAAGCAGCCAGAAATTGCCTAAAGAAATTGGTTATGATAAAGTTATTAAACGACTTTCTGAAAAATTCAGCTTTACAAAATTCATAACAAGAAAAATTCCTGTAGAAGGAAAAAAAACAGATCCAGCTCATCCTTCAATATATCCAACTGGCGAATTTCATAGTTTAGAGGGGGATGACGGCAAGGTTTATTCTTTAATTGTAAAACGCTTTGTTTCTTGTTTTTGTGACGAGGCGGTTTTAGATAATAAAAAGATAAATGTTGAAGTTAATAATTTAAGGTTTACTGCAAAGGGGATGGCAATAAACAAAAAAGGGTGGATGGAAGTTTATCCTTCTATTTTCAAAGAGAAAGAGATCCCAGACTTAAATGGAAAGGTAACTGTCAAGAAAGTTAGGATTGACGAAAAATATACCCAGCCTCCGCATAGATACACCCCTGCATCTATAATTAGCGAGCTTGAAAAAAGAAATTTGGGAACAAAAGCAACAAGAGCGAGTATTTTAGAAACACTTTATAACAGGGGATATATAAAAGAAAAAAGCATTGAGGCTACCAGCCTGGGAATGTCTTTAATTTCAAGCTTGGAAAATAACTGCCATATAATTATTGATGAACAACTGACAAGGAATATTGAAAAGGAGATGGATTCGCTAAGGGAATCAAAAAACCCTTTAGAAAAAGAAAAGAAAATATTAGAAGAAACTAAAGGGATAATTTATAAAATTGGCGATCAGTTTCAGAAAAATAAATTAAAAATAGGCAAAGATTTAATTCAAGCAACAAGCCAATTATGGGAAGATGAAAAAAAGCAAGCAGAAATAGGAATATGTCCTGTATGCAAAGAAGGAAAACTTGCAATAAAATATGGAAAAAAATTCAGCAGGTATTTCGTTGCATGCAACAGATACCCTGACTGCAAGACAACTTATACTTTACCTGGAAATGCACTGATAAAAACTACGGACAAGCAATGCCAGCTTTGCGGATGGCCCATGCTGATATCAATAAAAAAAGCAAAAAGGCCTTGGATTTTCTGCTTTAATCCTAATTGTGAGAGCAGGAAAGAAAGAAACAATAATAAGACAGAGAATGAGAAAGAAAAAGGATAATTATTTTTAAGATAATTTTGATATCACATTATATCTCTATTTAATTTATCCGCTAGAATTAGTAAGATTAATTTATTTAATTTAACTTATTAATTTCTACATCTAAATATTATTAATTAATAGTTCTTTATATTTTCAAAATAAAGACAACCAATGGTTTTCTTTATCAAACTTTCCTTTTATTTGAAATCGTGCCATAACTTTGCCTGATTTTAATGTGAAATTTTCTGATACTTTATTAAATTAATATTCTAATATTTTAATTATTTGTAGTTTAAAAGAATAATTTATCTCGATCTTTCAAAAATCCGTTGAGGAGGGGGAGATCGTGACGGAATATCTGATGGGGGGTATTGCCTTGGAGGAAGTTGTTGAGATGGCAATTGCTGCTGCTGGGGAGGATATGGTGGAGGCCTTGGAGTAAATTGTTGGATTGGCTGTGCTGGAGGCGAATATTGTTGTTGGCCTTTCATTTGTTTATTTCCCTTATTTTTCTTTGCCATAACAAAAGCAATTATCCCTCCTATAATTAAAATCAAAATAAAGAAAAATATTATAGAAAAATAAATCCAGAAATTGCTTTTTTTACCTCCGCTTAGAGAAGAGCTAGTATCTGAATTTTCTGGATTTGTACCTGTATTGCTAACTTGGTAATTGCATTTTCCTGAAACACGCGCTGGTTCCAACCACCGGCCATTAGCGCAGAGAATATAATAATCGCCTTCACAGTATTCCTCTTCGTCTGTGCAGTCTCCCGTTGGTGTTGGCGGAGGATTATCATTACTATTATTTTCATTACCATTAATTGAAACACAATTTCCATCGGAACAAGATTGCGTTTCCAAACAACCATATAATAAACTTGTAGTTTGATTATTTTCATCACAATAATATTCTTTTAATTGAAATTCATCTATGCAAGAATCATTATGAATTTCGGAAATGCTATTTAGAGAGTAATTAACAAATCCGCTTGTTCCAAAAGTTAATCCATTATCGGAATCTATGCATGACTCTTCTGGAATTCCTGTGCAAACAGAATTTGAACAGCTGCTAGGGCAATTATAAGTTTCATTCACTCCGATGTCCCCCACACAATACCATTCAACTAAAGCAGTGCTGTTTAAACACGAATCATTTTTAGTTATGTTTATATTACTTTCAGGATAAGTAACATTTCCTTTTGTGTAATATCCTTGGGCACTGGCTCCATCATCAGAATCCCTGCATAAAGAAGATGTTAAAAATTGCGTGCACTCTCCATTAGAACAGGTATAACCTTCATTGCAACTACTATCAACATCGCAAATACCCTCGCAGCCATCGCTATCTCCGCATTGTTTATTATTACAATCTGGAGTGCATGATGAGCCGCCAATTCTTGTAAATGTTATTTCATTGCTTGATTCATAAACCTCTGCTCCGTACCATAAGACAGATTTATTTCTTATTTTATCAAAATAGCCTGCTGTTGGAGCCCTATTTGTTGGCAGACCTATAGGAATTTGTGTTACTTCAACAAATCCTGGACCTGTACTTGCATTAAATTCGTAAAGTGCAACTTGTCCAGAATTCCTTATTATCCAAGCACGAACCCCTGCATAACCGCTTATATTAAAATAATAAGCAACTTTTGGAGCATTATTTTCACCTCCTGGATTCGTGAGAAGGCGTGAAAAAACTCCGTTTGATCCTGCCACATAACCTGTGCTTTCATTCCATATAATAATTCTGCCACCAGCAAAATTATGCCAGTAGCCGACTATTGGAATGAAATTTCCTGGCAGTTGCCCTGCAGGAACAGGATTATTATTCATTCCTGAAGAAATTAAAATAAACTTTTGTGTTTGGTAATTCCAAGCATAAATAGATCTTGATGAATTCCATAAAAGAATAGTTTCCTGTCCGGGAAAACCTTGATAATAACCTATTACTGGCTTAAAATCAACAGACAAATTAGAATTAATTTTATTTTGATTAGGCCATATATTAAAAACTATTCCGTCATTTGAAAAATAAGCATTTCCGTTTGCATCCCATAACCCTACTATTCCTTGAGAATTAGTTTGTGCTGGATTTTTATGCCAGTAACCAAATTTAGGAGTAAAACCTTCAGGCAATCCATTATATGCCGGGGACAGTTTAACCTCTTGTTTAAAATTCTGCTTAATATTTTTCAAATCAAGGTTATAAATAAATAATAATATTAATAAAATTAAAAGAAATATTATGGTAAACCATATAATAGTGAAGAATAATTTTTTTGACTTGTAATTTTTATTTGGCTCTATATTATGGCTTGTTCTTCTAAAGTTTTTACTTTTAAGCTCTGATCTTAAATGCCTAATTGGCTTAACTTTTGTTTTTCCCCTCTTCTTTTTCATAATAAAATTACTTTTCTTTGATTAATAAAGATTATGTTTTATAAGCTTAAAAAAATCCTCTCTTTTTTATGCCTTCATTAACAATAACAAACTGAAGCTCTTTTTCTGGAAGGCTTCTGTGTTTTTTCAAGACAGCAATCCGTTTAGTATTAATTTGTTTTAACTCAATTAAGCACTTGCTCCAGTATTTTAGTAGATCTCCACCAACCATTTTTGCTGTTTTTTCCTTGCCTTCCCTAAATTCCTCTTCTGACAGGAATTCGTAATAAACTTGATTTGTTGCTAAAACTGGAATATTTTTATTTCTGGCAATTTCTGCCAAAGTTCTTAATTGCTTTGCCAACTCGAAATTAGCTTGTTTTATCTTATAGTCGTTTTCCTGTTTTACCTGGTTAAGCGAATCTGCAATTTCCAAGCGATAAAGCATTGTAATCCCGTCAACTATTATTAATCCTATTGAGTCATTAATTTGCTTCAATAAAGAATCAAATATTTTTTTCTGTTCATAAAAATTAGTTGGCTTTAATAAAAGAATGTTTTTCAGTTCTTCCTGGAAATTCTCTCCGGCTATTTGCTTAAACCTGTCTGATGAAAAACCTCCCTCTGTATCAATAAAAATAACTTTTTTTCCTTTTTTTGCCTGAAATGCAGCTGCCAAAACACAAAAATTTGTCTTGCCGCTTCCTGCCGGACCGTAAACAGTTGTGATAATATCTGTTTCATAGCCTCCGTAAAGCCATTTATCCAAGTCGTAACTTCCTGCAGATATTTTTGCCATGATAAAAAAAGCAGGAGCCAATTAATAAGGATTTATATGATAAAGACAACCAATGGTTTTCTTTATGAAACTTTCCTTTTAATAGCCAAGGTTTCTCTTATGACATCTCCTTAATTTCTATATTATAAACATACTACTACAAAAAGGGCAGTATATTGCATCTGTTAAATCTTACTGTGATAATTTTATAAGTCTGTAATTGTTTAGAGATTTATGGATTTTGGACAGAAATATGAGCCTAAAGGAAATAGGGTAATTCATGGTGCCGGACAAAGCCTAGAAACCTTTTCTAATTATTGGAACTCTATTGGAAAAAATAAACCTTTAATTTATATGACTTATGTAAAGATGCCAAAAATTCCAAAGGGAATAAAAAAAATAAGAACAGAAATTAAATCATTCCCAAATGTTATTCTCCAGATAGGTCTTAATATGTTGGGTTTGGATAAAAAAGATTTAACAAAAGATATGTCAGATGGAAAATATGATTCCGATATTGAAAAATTACTAAAAGAATTTAAAAAAATAAATAACCCTGTTTTTCTAAGATTGGGGTATGAATTTGATAAAAAAGGTAAGTATGATGCAAAAAATTTTGTTAAAGCTTGGAAACATTTTGTTGATAAAATGAGAGATATGAAGATAAATAATGTAGCAATGGTTTGGTGTGCTTGTCCATTTAATGGAACAGAATCTGTTGAGCAATTTTATCCTGGAGAAAATTATGTTGATTGGATTGGGATTGATGTTTTTTATGCAAGACATATAACGGGAAAATATAAACCTGTGGAGGATTTTTTAGAGTTGGCTAAAAAATATAAAAAACCTGTAATGGTTGGAGAATCCACTGCAGCAGAAGTGGGCGTCTTGAATGGAGAGAAAAGTTGGAACGAGTGGTTTAAGCCTTATTTTTCATGGATTCAAAGTCATCCAATAATAAAAGCTTTTTGTTATATTAATTGGGATTGGGAAAAAGATAAAACTTGGGGAAGTCCTGGGACTTGGGGAAATTGTAGAATTGAAGAAAATAAAATTGTAAGAGAAAAATTTATTGATGAAATAAAAAATCCAAAATATATCCATAATATGCCAATAAAAGATTTCTTAAAATTGACTTAACCATAAAATCCTTTTTCTAATATAGTGCTATTTTTAGAGCAACATATTATAAATTTAATTTATACATTGAAACAAACATTTATAAATAAAATTTCACAATCTGAATTATGGCGAAAAGAGGAAAGAAGGAGGTTGAAGCAAATAAAAGCGAGATAAAGAATGAGGAAAAAAGCAGTATTTCTTTTAAAATACCTAATTTCAAGCAAATGTTCCTAAAACCTAGTAGCTTTTTAAATTCTATTGAGAAGCAGGACAAATATCAGCCGCTTATTAGGGATTTTGTAATATTATACATTTTTTGGTTTATTATTTCTTTAATCATCACCGCAGTTGCAAGCAAAGTTCCTTTTAATTCAGAACTGCTTTCAAATGCTGTTTTAGGTTTTGTTAATGGGGTTGTTTTTTCTGTAATTGCTCCGTTTATTTTAGCTGGAATGACTCATGCTATTCTAAAAATTTTTAAGGCAAAAGAAGGATTTCTTAATACGTACAAGCCAATTGTTTATGCATTGATGATTGCAATTATTTACGGATTTATAATGTTAATTGTTGGTTTAATTATACAATTTACAATACCAATTGATTCAAGCATGTTTCAGGCAATAACAACTGTGCAAGATCAGAATACGGTTATACAGGCATATAAGGATTATATTTCACAGCCAGGAGCAATTATTCTTTTAATTATTAATTTAATTGCAGTAATTCATATTTTTGTTTTCTCGGTTATGGGAATAATGAAATTCCAGAAAATGCAGAGAATTAAGGCAGGTTTTGCAGTTATTCTTGCCTGGATAATTATCTTTGCCTTGCTTGTTTTACTGGCAATTTTAACTTCTTCGCAGGCAGCTATTGCTTAAATCTTAATATAAACTAAAATTATTCAAACTATCAACTTAACATATTAAACCTATAAATTATGGAAAGGTATTGCAGTATTTTCAAAATTGTCTGAAATCATACTATATTTTTGCCTGATTTATATGAGAAAGTGATTGAGTTTAATAAGTTTAAGCTAATAAGATTTGTTATTTTAACATATTTAATTCTCAGCACCTATAAGTAATATACTAAAACTTAAATACTCTGACTTTCGATGATAAATATGATGCCAAATAGATTTTATGTGAGAGAAGTCAAAAAATACGGGCCAGCAAGTAAATTTTATGGATATACAGAACTAGATATAATGCAGCTGTCTCCACAAGATGCAGAGCAAAAGCTTAGAATCAAAGGAAAAATAGATGAATTAGTATCGCAAAAAGCAGAAGTTGCTGAAATTAGAAAGCTAGAAGATGAAATGAAATCTATTCAGGGAGATTGTGAGAGTTATATTATCCGAACAGAAGATAATGTGTATAATCCTGGAGAGTTACTAAATAATATTCCAAATGAGGCAGTTGTTTTAAAGGATTTTCTTAGAAATTATAAGGAAGATAATAGTGCAGAACAATAATAAAGGTTAAAAAAGAGCTTTTCTTGTTAATTTAGTGCAAGAGGTATAAACAAAAAATGAAAAAAGCGAATAAAATAATAATCAAAGGAACTGTGCAAGGAATGTTTTTCAGGAGTTTTATAAAGGAAAATGCAGATGCTCTTGGCTTGACTGGTTTTGTACGCAATTTAGACAGCGGAGATGTTGAAGTTATTATTGAAGGAGAGATTGAAAGTGTTGATAAAATGCACGAAATCTGCAAGCATGGTCCGAAACACGCTGTTGTAAAAGAGCTTGAAATCAGCGAGATTCCTTTCCAGGACTTTCAGGAATTTAAGATTCTGCATATATAAAATTGTATAATTAACTTGATTTATTTCAGGAAATTTATTATTTCATGCAGATAATTTTTAAGATATTTATACAATCTTTTTCCTTCAATTAGCGGAAGCTCTCTTTTGTTTTCCTGATTCTCTTTTGCATAAATATATCTATCATAAGCTACAGAAGAACCGGATATGCTTTTTATTAATTTGACAAATGTATCCTTTTTATATGGCTTATTAGTTCTTAAACAATTAATTATATATAAAGTTCTAAGCCTTAATACCAATGAATAAGCAACGGCATCGCTTAGCTTTCCATCAGGCTTATTTTTCTCTATTCTATCAATTGAATCTTTTATTATATTCAGCCTATCTTTTGTTGTCTCCAAATACCATTTTACATTCTCCTTAGTTATTTTTACATTTATCTCACTAAGAAAGTGTTTATTTAACAGAGGTTTTGCCTCTTTAAGCATAACGCCAATTGGCAACAAATTTTCTTTTAATTTATAATTCAATAAATCCAAGGAAATTATCATTATCTCATAATTCTCTCTTTTAATAACCTCTCCATTGGTCTTTTCTGATACAATTAATATATCTATATCACTCTTACTTGTTTGGTCTTTTCTGGCATAACTTCCAACAAGATAAATTCCAATGATCTCTGATAGATTTAAATATGATTTAATAATACTCAAAACATCATATAGCATTATTTCAGGAGTTTTATCCACCAATTCTATTTTAACATTCTTATTCAGCCATGCTTTTGGCAAAACAACAGCAGAAGCATTTCCGGATTTTATTGTTTTTCTTAATATCATTTCCATTTTTTATTTATCTTTATTTTCTTCTAAATATTCTTCATCTTCTTCTTTTATTTTTTTAAATTTTTTTTCTATCTCATCTTCCCAATATTTAATAGTTGTATCTTTGTTAGGTTTCTCTGTCTCAATTTTCTTTTTATGGGAAGCTATCTGCCTATCAATAGATTCTATTCTTTTCTCTCTAATTCTCTTCATCCTTTTTCTATCACTCATGTAAATACATGTAAAGACGTATTTATAAAGTTTTCGTTTTCAGAGGTTTTTTATAGAATTTAAGTTAATGGCCATAAATAATTATATTTCTTTTTGTTTTAATAACATATTTAAATCGCTTTTTCTTAAATAAATCATGAGCCGAGAAGACCAGATTGTTCAATCAAGAATAAATAAAATAGAAGAATTGAGAAAAAAAGGAGTGAATCCTTATCCTTATAAGTATGAAGTTAAAAATTCTGCTGCAGAGTTGCAGGAAAAATATAAAAAATTAAAAGCAGATTATAAAACAGCAAACAAAGCAAAAGTAGCCGGGAGAATTATGATTAAAAGAGATTTAGGAAAGATAAGCTTTGCAACACTTCAAGATTCTAATGGAAGGATACAGATTGTTTCACAACAAAGTAAAAGTGGGGCAAATGAAAAAGAGTTTGAGTTTTTCAAGAAATATATTGATGCCGGAGATTTTGTTGGAGTAGAAGGCAGGATCATAAAAACAAAAACAGGTGAGCTGTCAATACTAATTAGTAAAGTTGAATTGCTAAGCAAGGCAATTCTGCCATTGCCTGAAAAATGGCACGGATTGCAAGATGAGGAAGAAAGATATAGAAAAAGATACTTAGACATATTAATGAATCCTGAAGTTAAGGAAATTTTCATTAAAAAACAAAAATTCTGGCAGGCAGTAAGAAGTTTTCTTTTAGAAAAAGATTTTGTAGAAGTTGAGACGCCTGTGCTTGAAAGCAGTGCTGGAGGTGCTGCTGCAAACCCATTTAAGACACATATGAATGCTTTGGATATTGACCTTTATCTAAGAATTTCAATGGGAGAATTATGGCAGAAAAAACTAATGGTTGCTGGATACGGAAAAACATTTGAAATTGGAAGGCAGTTTAGGAATGAGGGAATGGATGCAGAACATTTGCAGGATTACACGCAAATGGAATTTTATTGGAGTTATGCAGATTATACTGATGGAATGAAACTTGTTCAGGAGATGTATAAGCGAGTTGCTAAAGAAACTATAAATTCGCTAAAATTTGAGTCAAGAGGTTATAAAATTGACTTGGGAAAGAAATGGGAAATTTATGATTATGAAAAAACTGTTAAAAAATATACTGGAATTAATATCTGGAAAGCAAATGAAAATGAAATAAAGAAAAAATTAGATTCATTAAATATTGAATATGACAAGAATTCTAGCAAATGGAGGTTGATTGATATTTTATGGAAATACTGCAGGAAAAAATTAGCAGGCCCGGGATTTTTAATCGGTCAGCCAGCAGAACTTGCACCTTTAGCAAAAAGAGATTCTAAGGATCCTAGAAAAGTTCAGCAGTTTCAGGTTATGATTGCTGGAAGTGAAGTGGGAAATGGCTATTCTGAATTAAATGATCCTTTAGACCAGGAAGAAAGATTCAAAAAACAAACTGAAATGAAAAATCAGGGAGACAAGGAAAGCATGGAGCATGATAAAGGATTTGTTGAAGCATTAAAATACGGAATGCCTCCAACATGCGGTTTTGGAGTTAGCGAGAGGTTTTTTGCATATTTAATTGACAAGCCAATCAGAGAGTGCGTAATATTTCCGTTGCTGAGACCTTAAAATATATAAAAGATTAAAGATTAAACAAGCTAATAAAAAATGCTAGCAAAAACAATTATAAAGGCAGATTGTGCAAACTGCAGATATGGATTTTTCAGAGATGATAAAAAAGAAACACTTGTATGTAAAATAGCCGGAAGATATGAAAAATATCCAGTTAATGAACAAGCAAAAGAAATGATTGAGGCAATTGAAGATGATAGAGAAGTTACTTTATGCGAGAGTCATCAACCGCATCCAAATCTTCAGTTTAGGGTAATTTATGATTAAAATAAACCTTTTCAAAAGGTTTCTAAACCATAAAGAACATGGGACGCCTAATTAAAACAAACAACATTAAAGAAACAATTGAATCTCTTGATAAAGATAAAAGCATATCAAGCGTAGCAACAGATGTTGCTGTTGAGCTGGAAAAGAAAGTTGAACAAGTGATAATTGACGCAATAAAAAGAGCAAAGGCGAATAACAGGAGAACGTTATTGGGAAGGGATTTGTAAAACCTTTTGAAGCCCCTTTGAGATAGAACTTGCAAAGTCATCAAAAGAGTTGTGGTATTCTGTTTCTGGAAGATTAACTAAATGAGTTGCTATACGGGAAAGCTTAATTGGGAACGGAGTATAATCAAGATTGCAACCAGGCCAAGCCCAAAGATTTTCTCTAAGGATGTATTTTTTTAGATGGTTTATTATTTCTTCATAGTTTTTTTCTTTAATAAAACGCGCTCCCGACAAATGAGAAGCAAAAATGGATGTATTTTTTTCATTTAATCCCCTCCGTGAACTTAAGAAATTTTGAACCAACTCGTAAGTTCTTTCTTGATCAGGAATATTAAGAGCATCTTCAATTAATAAAACATTATCTTCGGATTTTATAAATGGAATGTCTTCTAATAAAATAACTTCTTCCTCTTTATATCTTTCGCTTGATTTTCTATGGGCTTCAATAAATTCAACAGAATAACCAAATAAATTTGCTATTGAAGCATAACCTGCTCCTCCATTCATAATTGCAAAAACTCTATTAGGACAAATAGTTTTTAACGCATGATAAAGAGTAAAAAAATCCAGAAATCTCCTCTCCAAATGTTGTATGCTATTAATCCTACAGCGCAAATCTCCTTTTCTAATGTCCAAATTTCCCTTTTTAATAACTCCCGGCCTATATTCTTTATAATGGGATAAATCCCTCTTGAATCTTTTCTCTAGATTAGCTAAATAAGACTCTTGGTAAATTTTTAAAGAATCAAGATCAAATTTTTCAGATGTAATCATATGGACAATACGATCCCCTAGATAATTACAAAAAGTCATTCTAGCCCCGAGAAGCATTTTATATTCTTTTTCGTAATATTCTCTTGATTTTAATGGTTCTTCATAGTTTTCAATAAGTCTTTCTTCAAGTTTCTTCCTATATTCTTTTTTTTCTCTATCTTCTTTTGTTTCCATAAAAATCCATTTAAGTTAGTTATTTTAAAACTTTCTCTATATTTTTTTTCAATAATCAAAAGATTTATAAATATTAATTGATTATAGAAAAATATGATTAAATTAGACAAAAAAGATAGAATAATCCTTTATGAATTAGATAAAAACTCTAGACAGAGTAATTCCAGAATAGCTAAGAAAGTTGGCTTATCAGAACAAGTTGTTAGTTATAAAATTAAAAGATTTATTGATAATAACTTGATAGTAAAGTGTATTACATTTTTGAATCCTGCTTATCTAGGATATACACATTTTAAAGTTTATTTGAGAATGCAAAATATATCCCATAATATTGAGAGAGACTTTATAAAAACCCTTGTAAATAATTCCTATAGTTTTTGGGTTGTTTCTTCAAGAGGAGAATGGGACATTATAGTTTCATTTTTTTCTAGAAACATAAAAGAATTTGGCAAGATATTTAGGGATATATTAAATAAATATGACAAATATATTGCAAAAAGAGAAGTTGTGGCTGTAGAAGAAGCTCCCTCCTTTACTAGGGGATACTTGATTACTGAAACAGAAAAAAAAGAATTTGAATATGGGGGAATTATGCATGAAATCAAACTTGATAAAATCGATTTTTATTTGTTAAAATTACTTAGTCAAAATTCAAGGATTCCGCTTATAGATATTGCAGATAAATTAAAACTAACTTCGGAAGGTATTAGGCAAAGAATAAAAAAGCTAGAAAAAAATAGAATTATACAAAATTACGGGATGATTTTAAATTTAAAAGTATTTGGCTATGAACACTACCTTGTATCAATAACATTAAATAAATTAGATGAATTAACTTGGAGAAAGTTATCTAATTTTGTAAATAATAATCAAAATATTCTTTTTATGCCAAAATGTATTGGAAGCCATGATATTGATTTTGAAATGGAAGTAAAAGATAATAAAGAATTTAATGATATAATCATAAAATTCAGAGAAGAGTTTGGAAAACAAATAAGTAATTTAAGTTCAAACCTAATTACAGAACAACATAAATTTGATTATTTTCCAATGCATAAATATGTTCTATTTAATTAGGTTTATAAAAGGTATCATATTATTTATATTATGGTAAAAATAAAAGAGAAATTAGAAGAATGTAGAAATAAAAAAGCTAATCTGAATAAGCTATTTGGATCGCATAAATTTTCTAAACCTACTGAAATATTATTAAAAGAAATGGATGATCTTAGTTAAAGCTAATAATTAATAAAAGATGAAATTTAAAAAAAGCGAATGGCTGCTGGTTATATTTAACCTAATTTATATTGTAGCTTTTTCCGCATATTATATAAGCATTAAAAATTACGAGTTTTTAATTTATATTTTAATTCTTGTTATAATTTTTGCATTAGTATTATTTACTCTTAGAAAATCAAAATTTGACAATACTATTTTATGGGGGCTGTCAGTATGGGGGCTACTGCATATGGCTGGAGGAGGCATAAGAATAGATGGGGCAACGCTTTATTCAATGAAAATCATTCATTTATTCAATGTAGGAGATACTTATGTTTTCAAATTTGACCAGTTTGTGCATGCTTTTGGATTTATGGTTGCAACACTTGTTGGTTATCACTTACTAAAGCCTTATTTGAATGAGAAAACAAATTACAAAGTTGTTTACCCGCTTCTTATCGCAATTGGCATGGGGCTTGGAGCCTTGAATGAAATTGCAGAATTTATTGCTGTGCTTGTTGTTCAATCAACAGGTGTTGGCGGTTATTTTAATACTCTTTTAGATATTGTATTTAATACAATAGGGGCAATAATTGCTGTAATAATTATTCATTTTAGAAGAAAAAATAAGTAAATAAAACAAAGGAGGTAAAAATGGCTAAAAATAAATTTCCGACACTAGCAGTAATTTTATTGGTATTTGGAATTATATGGCTTTTAAGCGCAGTTAGCTTAATAACAATTGACTTGCCATGGATTCCGATTGTGCTAATAATTATTGCTATTGGAATGATTATAAACAGGTATATGGGAAAATAAATCTTTTTTTAAGATTATTTTGAAAAGCATACCATAATTTTACCTGATTTATATAGGGAAGTGATTGAGTTATTTCATTTTAATTTAACTTGTTAATCTATACCCATAGAGATTATTAATTAACAGTTTTTTATATTTTCAAAATTGTCTGAAATCATGCCACATCCTTGCCTGATTTTAATGAGTAAGTTTCAGATATTTTAAGGTTATATAAGTTGTATATTAAATTTGAGGATAATCTTTTTTAAAAAGATATTTAAAGAATCCAGTTTTTAAGGTTTTATGGAAAAAGAGGTTTTACATAAAGCTACATTTAATGAAGAAGGACAGGTTATTCTAAAAAACAAGGAAAATATTAAAAGTGGGAAATTATCACGCGCTGCTGGTGCAAGGTTTGAGTTGAGAGTAAGAAAATACTGGGAAGACAAAGGATTTATAGTAGATAAATGGAGCAATAATGTTGACTTGGAGAATGATAAGTTAATTCCTGCCAAAAGGAAATACAATCCTTTTAAAAAAGCCCTGGTTATTGGAACAGGATTTCCGGATTTTATTGTTATTCAGTTTGTTAGAAATGGAGTTTATGATGTTTTTGGAGTGGAAGTAAAGGTTAATGGCCTTCTTTCTAAGGAAGAAAAAGAAAAGTGCAGATGGTATCTTAAAAATAATATTTTTAGCAAGATCCTAGTTGCAAGAAAACCAGGTGAGAAAGGAAAACGTGGAGAGGTAGAGCATATTAATTTTGCAGAGAGCAAATGGGCGGGGGATTCTGAAAAATAACAAGCTAGAATTGGTTTGGAAGTCTGGAAATTGCATAACTTATTAGCTTATTTGCATCTGAGACTACCCTTTCAGCTAAACTTATCCGCTCTCTATAAATCTTCTCATATTCTGAATAATTTTCATTTTTAACCAATGCAAGATTGCATAGAATAATTAATTCTATTGCTAAAGGATATGCATTAAATATTTTGTCTGTAGCCTCTCTTAAATTAATATTCTTTTCTTTGATTTTATCTGGTGGAATAATTACCCCTTTACCAAAATCAAATATTCCTGCATAAACCATAAATGATTCCATTAGATAATCAAACTTAACTGAAACTTCATTTATTCTTGAAACTAAATCTTTTTCTTCCATATGCTGGCTTATGCTACAAATAATTTATAAATATTCGTATATTTCATAACTTTTCCCTGTTAGGCAGTATTAGTCATTTCTGTTTTGTGATAAAATATCTTATAGAAAGTTTAAATAGAAAGGCTACTTTTGAATAATCATGAAATTCAAAGAGGCGAGCTATTATAAGAAACTGAATAATAAAAAAGTTCATTGCCTATTATGCCCTCATGACTGTTTTATTGAAAATGGGGAGGTTGGAAAATGCCAAGTGAGGATGAATATAAATGGAAGCTTAAAAAGCATGTTTTACGGCAGACCCTTTATTGTAAAATATCTAAAATCGGAAGATATTCCTTTATATCATGTTCTTCCAGGAAATAAAGGATTAAGCCTTGGAATTGCGGGAAATAATTTGTTCGGAGAGCTTATTGATCACGGAGTTAAAACTTATGAAGAAATGCAAAGTATTCCAATATTAACTCAGTATCCAGACCAGATTTTAAGAGAAGCTGAAAAAACAGATGCAAAAATGATTTTTTACGGATATTCAGAACCGGCAATGTTTTATGAATATATGAAAGATTCTGCAGAGAGAGCTAAGAAAAATAACCATACAAATAGCATAAAACATGTAATGGTTTCTCATGGGTTCATTAGCAAAGAAGCTGCACTAGAGATATCAAAATATATTGATGCAGCAGTTATTGATATAAAAGGCATGAGTGATGAACTTTATAATAAGGTTTATGATGCTCAGATTTCTCCAATACTTAATGCAGTGAAAATACTTAAAGATAATAATGTATGGATTGAAATAAGAGTGAGAGTAATTCCAAAATTTCATAGTAATTTTTATGATTTCAGAAAATTAATTTCCTGGGTTGTAGATAACCTTGGAGCTAATACTCCTCTGCATTTCATTCCTTATGATTATTCAAATGAAGAAGCTACTGAACTTGCTATTAAAGCAAGAAAAATGGCTTTAAATGCCGGACTGCATTATGTTTATACGCCAAAAATAAAAATCAATGAGATTAATGAAGGAAATATAACTTTTTGCCACAATTGCAGAAAGCAGCTTGTTATAAGGAATTTTAAATCAAAAGAAATAGAAAATAAAATAATCGGAGGAAAATGCCAATGCGGACAGGAAATACCAGGAATCTGGCAATAATTTTAGTTGTTTTAATTGTAATTGTGATTATAAATAGTGTTATACTTTTTCAGTTTATGAATAAATCAAACATAACACAAAGTATAAATGAACCTTTTGAAAAGGTTCCCAAACCTATAACAAAAGCTATAAATAGTGATGAAAAAATTATATTCAAGTCAAGCAATGAAAAAATAACAGATTACGCGATATATGCATTTTCGGTATTTTGCATATTTCTTGTTATTTTATCAACTGTAAGAACGAATTATAAAGAATAATTAAAATAATAATGGAAAAAAGATAGCCGAAGTGTAAAAGAAATATTTAATGACGCATTAAAATGGATTAAAAAATGTGATGTTATAATTGTAGAAGCATCAGAAAAAGCAAGAGGAGTTTATTTTGAAACAGGATATGCGAAAGCATTAAACAAGAAAGTAATTGTAATACATAAAAAAGGCACGGAAGCCAATCTTTTAGAAGCAATGTCAGATATTAAAATAGAATATGAAAACTTTGAGGATTTGAGAGAAAAACTTATGGATGAGATGAAAAGGTAATTTACTTTTGTCTTTTCTTTAAAAGTATATACATACCATATACAATTGCCAGTAATCCAACAAAATTCATTCCAAAATAGAATAATCCCGTTTTATAACCCAGATAATTTACCAAGATATAATTACGTAGGATTATTAATAACCCAAAGATTAAAATTAATATACCTTTATTTTCTTTAATCGTGTTAATAGTACTTTTAGTCATTTTTGTATTCTAAGTCTCTTATTTTTCCTCATAAAATATATTGTGCCAGAAAGAGTTAATATAAAGATTATATCAATAATTATTAACAAATAAGAAATCGTCTGGTTAATAATAAATCTTAAAAGAATAATCATTGTCAAAATTAATATTCCTAACATTAATAATGTTAATATTATTATGACCATTTTTTCATAACCATTAAATTTTGTTTTTGTTATATCTTCTAAATATTTTGGTCCAATAAAACCAAGAAAAAGATAACCTAATAGTATGAAAAGTATACCCCAAATTAATCCAATTAAGTTGATTGGTCTCTTAAGAATAAAATAACTTATAGAATCAATTATAATATTAACAATAATTAAATATATAACAAACCTAAAGGCAAGAGTTTTATGAGTGATTTTAATTTCTCTTTTAGATAATAATTTCCACAAAACTACAATTAGTCCTGATATAAAAAAGGTTAAACCTATGCTAACTTGATTAAATATAAAAAAGATTATACTTACTAATAATGAACAAATGCCGATTATAGATATTTTCATTGGTCTGTACATGGGAGTTTATTATTAAATTTATATATTGTCTTAATAATAAACTCTTTTTAATAAAAACGCAATATATTTAAAGATAGTTATTATTTCATATCTATAAAAAGAGGGTAAAATGAAAGAGGATTATTTTAAACATAGATTTTATCTCTTTTTTCTCATATTTAGTTTAATAACTATCTTTCTTTTTTTATTACCCGCGATTCCAGCATATGATAATGTATTATGTACTTTAAGTAATAAAAATATTCTAAATGTTCAAACCTTATATTCTATAGGATCAAATAATTTGATTGAAAAAGTCAATGAAAATCAAACTAAGATATCTATATCATCTTTAGAAGAAAAAAAGAGACAAGAAATTTTAGATAAGATCAATACAAAACCGAATATAACTCTTGGTTCATTATCATCTACAAATATTCCTCCAAAAATTGCCAATTACACCATAATTACAAAAGAGGAAATTGTAAATAAACTAAATAAAGATTTAAATTTTAAAAAAGTGTATAATTATTCAAAGAGTCTAGGTTATGATGAAATAGGTAATTCAATAAAGGTATTTTATAGTGATGGTAGAAAGGCTACTTTCACTGAAGTTTATAATAAATCTTCTAAAAAAATACCCGATAAACTACCTACATTTTTAATATCTATAACTGATGATAAAAGCTTTGATAAATCTTTTTTAATGGAATTAATTAACAGAGATAATAGTTCAATACTTAAAATGTATGATGATGTGGGGGGTGTAGAAATTAACCTTTCTGATCTTTCAATAGTATCTAGTTGGGGGCATCATAGTTGTGCTTATTGGGACTGCGTAGTATATGGAATTGATTGGATTTTCTCTTATCAAAATCCGGGGCAATATTGTATAGAATGGTGTATTGGAGTTGAAATCGTTCCTGTAAACCCCATTTCTGTTGCAGTTTGTTATGGTTGCCTTATTGGATTAGGTGCTACCAGCCTTGAACTTTGTGGTCTAAACTCTTGTACTTTTTACCCCTGCCAAGATGATTGTAATGACTATGATTGGTATGGATCTTTTGTAAATTATTGTAAAAACGAGGATGTATATAAGCATAGAATATTTTATAATTCTTACTGTCCTACAAATCAACCTCGAGAAGGAACCTGCTCTATTAATTCGGGTTACACTGATGATACTTTTGTTGAATCTTGCTCTTATGGTTGTAGTGATGGGGCATGTTTAGATTCTGTAGAATGTTATAGTGATATAGAATGTGGGTCTGATAGATGGACTGGGTCGCGTTTTTGTTCAGGTGGAGATGTATGGCAAAATCGATTAGAATATGATTGTTCAAATCCTGGAACTCCATCTGCTTCATGTTCTTCTGCAACTAATCCAGAATTAAAAGAAGATTGCAGTGCAAGTGGATGTGTTGCAGGTAATTGTGTAGATCCTATATCGGCGTGTAGTCCGTTTAATGAAACCTATTGTAATGGACAATGTTGGGATTTTTGTTCTCCTGGATCTAAAATTTGCTGTCCTTCAAGTGGGAATCCTACACAATGTTATGATGAAGCTAATTCTGTCTGTAAAACCGATGGTAGCATTTGTTCTCCTGTTCCTGAAATGTGTAATAATTTAGATGATAATTGTGATGATGTTATAGATAGTATAAATGAAAATTGCGGATTAGGTATATGTTCAAATGGAACTCGAACATGTACTTCTGGAAGTTGGGGAAGTTGTTCAACATCAGGCTTATCAACGAGTGAAACATGTAATAACCTAGACGATGATTGTGATGGAAGCACTGATGAAAGTTTAACACAGGAATGTGGCACAGATGAAGGAATATGTGTTAAGGGAACTCAAACTTGCTCTATCGGAGAATGGGGAACTTGTGGTGGAGCTTATGTAGGACCAGAAAACGAAACTTGTAATGGTTTAGATGATAATTGTAATGGTATTATAGATGAGGATAATGTTTGTGGGAATTATCCAAATGGGACACTAATTTCTCCAAATAATAATTATATAAGTTATACAGGGAATATAACTTTTAGCTGTTCTGCTAAAGATGAAACTAATTTAAAGAATATAACTCTTTATCATAACCTAAATGGGAATATGACTGCAAATGAGACAAAAATAATAACGGGAAAATCTAATTCAACTAATTGGACTATTAATAATATCCAAGATGGAGATTACATATGGAATTGTTTAATATATGATAACGATTCTCATTTCTCTTGGGCTTCAAATACAACATATAATCTTAATGTGAGTATTATCTTTCCTTCAATTGATTTAATATATCCTTCAAATTATACAAAATTTCCAAATCATATTAAAAATGTGACATTTAATATTTCAGTAGTTAGTAATACAACATTATTAAATTGCACAATTTATACTAATATAAGTGGATCCTGGCAACCTAATTCCACAAAGAGTATATCTGGTACTTCTAATCTTACGTCTTTTAATATAGATAATATAGATAATGGAACATTTATATGGAACACTTTATGTTATGACATTGAAAATAAATTTGCATGGGCTAGAAATAACTGGACATTTACAATTAATTTTACAGGAGAGAGCGGATGCCAAGAACTAAATACTCCCAATTCAATTTATACATTAAAAAATAATGTATCTGCTTCAGGAACTTGTTTTAATGTAACTGCAAATAACATTACTATTGATGGACAAGGTTATACTATTTCTTATGCACTTTCTTCAAGCGGATATGGAGCTTTTATTTCTGGTGTTAATTTTACTAATATTAACAATTTGAAATTTAAATTAGATGATTCATCCAGAACAAAAAGTCCATCAATTTTTACTCAAAAGAACAATAATATTAATATTACTAATGTTACTATAAATATAAAATGTGATACCACCACAAGCAATGTTAATTGTCATGGAATTAGTATTTTAAATGTTGATAATTCCTTCATTTCTGGAGCAAATATAAATGTTACAGGTCATACCTCGGATGATATATCAATTACTACTTCTGGAACAGATACTAGTATAACTCATAAGATAATTAATTCAAATTTATCTTCTTACGGTCCCCAATCTTCTGGAATTACAATTTTTAGTGCTAATGGTGGGATTGATGGAATAACTATAACAGACTCTAAAATATCTTCTGAAAATTATTATGGTATAAGAATTGATGGAGGTCCGGATATATTAGGTAAAGGTAATGCAAATATTACTCGGGTTTTTTCAAATTCAAAATTAACTAATAGACATGCATTATATTTGACAGATTCTGAACTAAGTTTTATAATAGATTCTAATTTTTCAACAATATCCGATTCAGATATTAAAATTGATTCTGGACAACATGAATTTATAAATACAAGTTACGTAGATGAAACAGTTAGCGCAGGCAAATTAATTCGTAAATGGTATTTAGATACAAAAGTAAATGATCCTTCTGGAATCCCAACCAGCCAGGCAAATGTTTCTATATGGAATATAACAGGGGGTTTACAATTTTCAGGGTTAACTAATTCTAGCGGTTTTATTTCAAGACAAAGTTTAATTGAGTATACAAATGATGCGGGAACTAAAACTTATTCAACTCCCCATACTATAAATTCAAGTAAACAAGGATATGGATCAAGTACTGCTCAAGTAAACTTAACTATAACTCAAAATAAATTCCTTGAAATTAACCTAGTGAACACTATTCCAGTTATTAATTCTTTAGTTCTCAATTCTTCTTTTGGTAAAAATATGACAACAGAAAATCTAACGGTTTATGTTACAACAAATGACTCAGATGGAGATAATGTTAAGAAAATTTATAATTGGTATAAAAATAATAAATCTTTAAGTTCTTTATATCTTCCATTTGAAGGTCAAAGTAACTCCACATACACTAAGGACTACTCAAATGGAGGAAATAATGCAGAAGTAGTTGGAGCAGAATGGAACAGAAGCGGAGGTTATGATGGTTTTGGATCTTATACTTTTAATGATAATAATGAAAGAATAATTATTCAAGATTCTCCAAATATTGAAATGAATAATAATTTTACAATTTTAACATGGGTTTATCCAGAAACTGACTTATATGCTATAGCAATAAAAGATACTTTGGATTCAAATTATGATTATAGATTTTATAGTTATAGTGGTTATCTTAGATTTAGATGGGGAAATGGAAGTAGTGTTGGGTCAGCAAGTTGTGATGGTTGCACAGAAGAAACAAATAAATGGCTCCATCTTGGAGTAGTCTATAAGTGTAATAATACTGGTTCTTCAGTTGATTTTTATATAAATGGCAGATATAATCAAACATCTACGAGCAGTGTAAATTGTATAAAAAGTGGATCTTCTGATTTATGGATAGGATCAAGAGAAAACCTAGCATATACCTTAAATGGCAAAATTGATGAATTTAAGATTTATAATTATTCTGTATCTACGAATCAAATAAAAGCTATTTTTGAAAATAAAACTAATATGTTATTATCTGATGAATTATCTTCAGAAGAGGATAATTCCTATAAATGTGAAGTAACGCCCTATGATACTAAACAAGATGGAGCAAGCATTAACTCTTCTGAATTATTATTAATTGGATTTCCTGGAGACACAGACAGATTTTATATTAGAAATTCATTGGGAGAAAATGTAAGCTGGTTTGGAGATAAAGGCAATCTTGTTTTGAAAGGAACATGTATATCGGGAGGAACTTGTACTGCTTCGGATGGGAATTCATTTATAATTAAAGATTCTTCTGGAAATGAAGTTGCTCATATTGATAATAATGGTAATTTATGCATTGAAAGTGGAGATTGCTCTGACCAAAGTGCAACCTGCAATCCTGCAACTAGTGCTTTTATTATAAGAAATTCAACAAATTCCAATGTAGGTTATATTGACTATACAGGAGATTTATGCTTAACAGGAAGGCTTTATGAAAATTCAGAACCATAAACAAAACAGAATGTTTATAAAAGATAAAATATTAACTAAATTAGTGATGAATAAAAAAGAGGGTATGATGAGAATCATAAAACTAAATATTTTAATTCTGATGCTATTCATAATCGTTCTTTCCTCATTCACAGTTTTTGCTAAAGATGTCGTTGTGAAAGGCGGAGAATTAACTTTGCAGGAGAATTTTATTGTAAATAATTCTAATTTCTTTGTTAATATTTCCAATGCTAGAGTTGGTATAGGAACAGCAGCTCCAACCCAGATTTTAGATGTTCGTGGTAATATTACGACGACTGGAATATTAGGTGTTGGAAGTAGCTCGATAATATTAAGTAACCAAAATGACTTATATAATACAGAAACTTTGCAGATTTATTCAAATATTTCAGATGCGACAAATAGAAGAGGTTATATTGGCATAAGAAATGACGGACTTTTACAGAGTGGAATAGAATTTGTCGAAAATAATAGCGGTGTACTTGGTGAATTAATAAGATTTAGAATTAATAATGGTGCTGAAACAGCTATTTTAAATGTAACTGGATTTAATTTATTAACTGGTGCAAATTTAACAACACAAGGAGATATATTTATTTCTGGAAATTCAGTTAAAACTTGGTTGTATAATCAAACTACTCCGGCTAATACCTTCACAACTTCACAAGGATATATCACTTCTGCTGTTGGAAATTCAACATACATAAAATTAGGAGCGACAGATAGTGTAAGAATTAAATATCAAAATATTACAAATATTCCAACATGCACTGCAAATCAAAGATTAACTTTTGATGGAACAACTTTATCCTGTTCAGATATTGGTGCAAGTGCTTCAAGCCCTTGGTCTTATAATGCAACAACAATTTATAACGATACTTCTGGAGTTAAAATAGGAATAGGAACAGTAAATCCAATATCTCTATTTGATGTAAAAGGAACTACCACAATAACAGGATCAGGTGTTCCTGGAGGTTCTGGAAGTTTGGAATTGCAATATGCTAATGGAATAGGAGAAATACTTGCTTATAATAGAAGTGCTAATGCTTGGCTATCTTTAAGGCTTAGAGGAAATCCTATAAAATTATACGGAGAATCAGGTGACAAAGGGATTGATATTACTAGTGCTGGAAATGTTGGAATAGGAACAACTACTCCTCAAAACCTTCTCAATATAATTACAACTTCAACAGGATATGTTGATTTAGTAAATGTTTCAACAACAGTTGATCCTCAAGCAGGAGCAACAAGATTATTAGTTAGCAATCCAAAAGGAGCTGTTTATTTATCTCAATATGGTTCCGGAGCACCAGGAAAATTAGGAAATAACTCTGCAGTATTTTCAATATCAACAAATTTAATTTTACATGCAAGCGATGGTATTATTTTTGGATTGCCAAGTCCTTATACAACTCCAAAAATGTTTTTGAATACTTCATCAGGCAATTTAGGAATAGGAACAACTACTCCAACACAGGCTTTGCATGTTGTTGGAAGTATAAACACAACAGGAGATATATGGATTTTAGGAGATGATATTAATAGAGGATTATCTGCTAGTGCAGCTCCTGCAACTACTTTATCTAAAGGATTTAATGGAATAATGCAGGAGATGGTGGAGATTATGGTGGAGATGGTGGAAGTGTATATATTTCTGGGGGTGGAGCTGGTGATACAACTGGAGGAAATGCTGGGACAGTTTATATTGGATGGGGAGGAACAGGGGCAACTTATGGAAATGATGGAGTTGTGAATATTGGAAATCCATCAGGAAAGAAAAATGCCATATTAACTGTAAATGGAGATATAAAAGGAAATTATACTTCGGTAGATGGTTCTAGAGGAATGACAAATACAACAGGATTTTGGATGTGTAAGGATTCTGGATGTACAAATAAATGTCAAGTTCAAATTAAAAATGGATTAATAATTGGTTGTACTTAATTTTTTAGTCCAATTCAGTAGAGAATTTTCCTCGATGGAAAAGTTTAAATTCTAATGTTTTTTAGGTTTTATATAAAATGTCGCTTAAAAGATATTTAACAGGTCTTGCAATTACTCCAATAATTGCTCTAACGTCTATGCTTGCTCCAAAAGTAGCTAGTTCTACAGCAGAAACCTTAGAAAGAATGGCTTTAGCTAATATGATGTATTCTAATACAATTTATTTAGCTAAATCTGGAAATGATATTTATACTGGTTCAACTCCCGAATTTGCTGTTGAATCAATAGATAGAGCTGTAAATTTGGCTAATGAAGTTTCTGAAGCTAAGATGTATATTGGAGAGGGAGAATTTATATCAAATAATAGACAACAGAGTTTAATTAATAGTCAAATTGAATTGCAAGGAGTAAGCAAAGATGAAACAAATTTAAAAATAGTTCTTCTTATGACAAATTATGCTCATGTTCACGATATTAATTTTAAATATACTTCAACTGATAATTCTCCTTCTTTAGCTTCAGCGTTATGTTTAGCAAAAGGAGGTATACTTAACAACTGTAGATTTGAGGGTAAATCTGGCGCTCAAATTGTTTTAGATTATTCAATTCAAGTAACAAATAATGAATTTATAAATAGTTTAAGTGATTATTCTCTATGGATAAGTTCGTTTGGAAAAACTGATCAAAGTGTAATTATAAAGCAAAATTTATTCAAAGATAATCAGGATAGCCAAACGGGATTTGCTATTACTCTCGATGAAAATGCAGATTTGGGAACAACAGATAATATTGGAGGAAATGTTTTTGAAAATATTGAAACTGCAATTTATACCGGAAGAAATAATGAAACACAATTTGCTATTGGAAACTACTGGGTTGATACTATTTTAGAAAAAGATGGAACATCAAACAGATATGTTTATACAGATCCAGCTGAGATATTAGAAAAGAAAGTAATTAATGAAGGAACTGGAAGCGTTTTTGTTGATAATCCATTGAGATGGAATCCATTATGCAAACCAACTGACTTAGATGAAGATTTTGATACAGATGCTGTTGACGTTCAGGAAACTATTAATCAAGCATTAGGAATTGATTATGGGGATAGAAAACCAGCGGATACAAACAATGATGGAAGAATTGACGCAGTTGATGTTCAAAGCACAATAAATGATGCTTTGGGATTGTAAGCTGAATAAAAATTTCTTAGCAAATAATTACCTTTTTAAATAGCACTTAATTAAAGGTTTAATGGATAATCCAAAGATAAAAACATCATTTATTATTGAAATGATGGGAAGACCTGCAGAGCATTTAGATGAAACTCTCAATAAGCTTGTTGAGGAAATTAGCAGTGTTAAAGGTGTGAGCAATATAAATAAAATAATTCATCCGCCAAAACTTATTGAAGAAAAAGAAATTAAGGATGAAAAAATAAAAAATAAGATAGATGTTAAAAAAGAGCTTTATACCAGCTTTGCAGAAATAGAAGCTGATTTTGATGGGTTAGAAAGCATGTTTACAGTTGTCTTTAATTATATGCCTTCCCACTTTGAAATAATCTCTCCTGAAGAATTTAAATTGAGGAATAGCGATTTTGCGGGAATAATTGCTGCAGTTATAATAAGGCTGCATAGATATGATGAGATAGCCAAAAAAATGTCAATGGACAGAATTATGATTGAAAATAAATTAAGAGAAATATTTTCGCAACATCCGGAAATGATGAAAGTCCTTCAAGCAAGAGCTGAGGAAGAAAAAAATAAAGATAACCAATTAGGTAACAAGAAAACTACAACGGAAAAACATTTAAAGGCTAAAACTAATAGTAAAAGGCCTGGAAAAACAAAGAAGAAGAGATAAACCTATATTCTGCAATATATATTTTCTAATATAGAAGATTATTTATACTAATTGTTTCATTATAACTAATTTTCAAATGAAAATTAGGAAATTAAAATGATAAATGGCTATGAAAAACAGGAAAACACAGAAAAACCCAATAATTATTCCAGAAGAGACTTTTTAGCATATGCTGCTGGAGTTGCCGCAGGTTTATTATTTGCAGGAGGATATTCTGGAAAAGCTCAAGCAGATTCTAGTTATTTTTCATTAGCCGGAAACTTGGCAACTGGTGCTAACGAGGCTATTAAGCCAGGCGAAATATATAGATTTAAAGTTCAATCAAAGATTCCCGAAAATACTATTTTCTATGGAAAAACTCCTGAAATAGCTGAATTTAAAATTGCCTCATTACAAGGCGATAAATTGGCAATTGCTTCTCCAAATATCGCTTATGTAAACTTTAAAGATTTAATTGAAGCCAGCCCTGCGATGAATGAGTTTAGAAATGGGAGATATAATGAATCAGACAATCAGGCAAGATATGGCAATACATTATATTTTGCAGGCGAACAAGCAAGAGTTGCTTTGCAAAATTATGCCAAGGAAAATAGATTTGGGATGGTTACTACTTCAAGAAATTATTTAGAAAAAATGCTGGCTTCTGCAGAGGTTCAGTCTCCAGATGCATGGAAAAATATTCCTGCTGAAAAAAGAAATCAGTATCTTGCAGGCATAACTCCTGCACTTGATATTACTCCTTATGTTGAAAAAGAACTGCAAAAAGTTGTTGAAAGAGAAAAAAAGAAGTCAAGAAGAATTGATATTTGGTAAATAATAAGGGCAACCAATGGTTTACCCTTATCAACCCTTCCTTTTAGATGCCAATGGTTTTCTTTATGAAACTTTCCTTTTAAAAGCATTCTGAAAATAAATGGAACAAGTTTCTCTTTATGAACTCTCCTTTTAAATGTAATATTCTTAATCCAGCTTAAAAATTATGTAAGGATATTGCAATATGTTCAAAAATTATTTTTCAACCTTAATAAATCTTTCCAGTTTAAAATCCCCGCCAATTAACTGGCTTGCAAGATTCATTCCATGAACTTTTGCCATTCTTTCTGCAAGAACTTCATCAGCAGATTCAAAGGAATATTCTTCATTTCTTTCGCAAGGTATTAATTTATTATCTTTTAATTCAAATCCTTCAATATGATATCTAGCACTATAGTTCATTTTATAATCATATATTACTAGTTTATATTAATTTTGAAAACAAAAAAGACCATTTATAACTTAGCGACTTTATCATTAAAAGTATATTAAATTTTTCATAAAAGAAAAATTAGTATTATGCATTTTCAAGATATGTTCTTGAATCACTGCTATATCTTTCCCTACTTTATTACATGAATCTTCTATATATAGTAATTTATTCCAAGTTATTTTATTCATTTTAAACCTTGCTCAGCTTTCCTTTTGTTTCAAACCTTTCTTCAAAATCATCCTCTTTCTTTTTTAAAATATCCTTGGCTGAAAGGCCCGGCTTTTTCATTTTAAGCCATATAAAAGCGCCGACTACTGCTAGGGCTAAAAGAATAATTATTAAAATTGTCCAGTTCCTCTTTTTTTGGGGTTCTTGGCCAAAGGGCTTGCATATTCCTATGCAACATCCTGAAGATTGCAAAGATAAAGAACCCTGGCAAACTTCCCCGCTAACACACCTCACACCATTAAGCTCTGCGCATGATTTTTGAGTTGTGTTTTGAATTATTCCTGATGAACGGTTATATGTAAAATTCGTTGTCAAATTTTCGCCAATTTTAAAATTAAGTAGAATTCTGTCAGATGAATTTAATGAAGTTGCTTGAATGTATCCGGAATAATCTCCTTTTTTTGAGAAGCTGAAATTTATGTCAATTCTTCTGCTTTCATCAATATCTAAATTTGAAATTGAGGCAGGTTTTATTTTTACATAGCTTTTAATGCTGTCTGAAACAGAAATTGTTATGTTTTCTGCTTTTCTATCTCCAATATTTATAATATCTACAGGATAGAAATAAGCCTGGCCTTTGTTAAGCTGAAGATCTATGCTTTGCAGCGAGAATCTTAAATTATCTTCCCTAATTGTCGAGCGGTTAGTTGTCCTGTTTATTTCTGTGATGTTTTCTTCTTCAGGAATTGTTTCGTTTTTAACTATATATGCAGGAAAATCGTAAGTTAAACTGCCTGAAGAAAATTTTAAGCTGGTTAGTTGTGTAAAAATTATATTAGAGATTGAAATTATTATTTCTTTATTATTTTGAGATGGAACAAAAACAGAGTTTGAAATATTTGCTAAAGTGTAAACTACATTTATATCTGAATCAATATTATTTGTCAGGGTTACTGGAAAGTCATTTGAAGTGGTTATAAACCCTGGCTTAACATTAAAGGTAGCTGTTGTATTTTTAACATTAAATGTTTTCTCGAGAGTTTGTGTTTGAAATTGATTCTGTTCTCGGAAATAAACATCTTTAATTCTTAATGTAATGTTCTGTTCTGTAAATGGCAATATCGCATAAATGTAATATGTATTGTTTATTTTAGTAAAATCATAAGTCAAGGCAATTGGAACATTTGGAGCATTGCCTTTGTAGAATCCTACATTCTCTTTAGGAATCTCGTCAAGAATATTTCCTTGCAATGTAGCAAGGAAGTTTTCGCCTTTTGAATAATCATTTTTTGGAGTTTTTATCTCAAGAGCTGAAGTAAAAGATATGCCAAATAGCAAGATGAATAAAATAACTGCAGATAAAATGCCTCTTTTCATGAATTGAATAAATAAATGATATTAATAAAGTTAATTATTTTTTAATATTACTTAAATAGACACAATTTAGATAACTAATCTAAACAGCAAATAAATTATGTTAAATAATAAAAAGAACCAAGGTTCTCTTTATGAACTCTCCTTAAAAAGAAATTTAGAATTGTAATGATTCAAAATAAAAACTTCTGCTAGAGACTATATAAAAATAAACTTAAGAAATACATGTTGCACCTTCAGCCTTACTATTATAAACAAAATAACGGCATCCAACAATAAAGTTATTACCATAGCATGTACCATTTGAATAAATATATTCAACTCTTAACTTATCCAAATCGTCTTTTTGTTCGCGAGATAACAAATTATCAGCTAAGCAATATTTACTCTTACATTCTGAACCGTCTGAACATGGTTTATTTTCATCTGAATAAGATATTGAACAGTAAGTAAAATCTTCTGGAAAACCTGGTAACCCTGTTCTCCAAATACCATTAAGCTCTTCACAAGTTTTGCAAATTCCCGAAGCATCTGGCATTGCATAATTGTCCCCATAATCGCACATTAAATTATCACAACATTTAATTCCTGCAATACCTCCACACATTTTACCCTTATCTGCGCAAGTTTTTTCCTTATTATTTATTGAGGGATTTTCTTTTGTTGAATTTACCTCTTCATTAATCTTTTTATTAGAAAATAAATATATGGATAAAGTTGATAAAATAACTATAACTACTAAAAAAATTCCAATAACTAACCATCCTCTTTTCATATTTTATCTAGAGATATAGAGTATTTAAATTTTGTATTTTTTTACTTGCTCATCTCTTTTAATTTTTTCAATGTTTCTTCAAATTCTTTGTCTTTGGCAGATCTTGCTGTTTGAATTTGAGATCTTGTTGCTACAGGAGAGGGCCTTTGAGGTTGCGGGAAAAATGGCCTTGGCCTTGGAATCATTCCTGGCATTCCTGGTCTTGGAGGCCTTGGCGGGAAAAATGGCGGCCTTGTCTCTCTTGGAGCCGGGCCTTTTCTAAATCCGCTTTTTGTTTTAAATATAAAAATTTTTATTTTTTCCCTGAAAATTATTGCAATAATTACTAAAATTATTGCTCCTAACAAAAGCCATATCCATAAATAGCTTCCTCCACTTTTTGGTTTTAATTGGCAGCATTTCTGCACAGACAATTCGCAAGTTAACGTGTCTATTTGAGATTCTTCTGAACTGCAACTTGACTTACAGGAAAAAGCGCTTCCGCTTGCTTCACATGTTGATTCATCTTCTTCTTGATCTATTTCAACACAAGCAACATTGCAACATTCATTTTCTGAATCAGAAGTTCCAAATATTCTTTTACCAGACGGACATTCTTCATCATTCGCGCATATTATACCACTATTATCTAAACAGCTTTCACTAGGAGTTATGTCTTGAGAGCAGCAGACTTGTGTTGCATAACAACCTGTTAAATCCTCAAAAGGAACTGCAGGACTTTCACACTTGTTAATTGGAACACAATATTTATTCTGAACAGTGCAATCAGTTATTGGTCTTTGAACACAAATATCCCCGACACATTCCTCATTTTCTTCGCAGTCACTATCTCTACTACATTCATCTCCACCACCCTGAGTTCTGCATTGATTCTCAATACATTTTCTTCCAGAAGCGCAATCAGAATCATCATCACATCTAGTTGGCCCTTCTTGTGTTATTGGCGGCCATCCAGAATATAATAAAAATCCAGTGTCTCTGAGGTTATTCCAGCATCCATCTGCATTCTGAGTTTTTCCATTCAGCAAATACTCTTTAGCAGATGTTGTTTCCGGAGTTTCCTGGCTTTGCAGAGATAATAATGCTAATGCAGTATCGTAAAATTTTCCGTTAGCCGTTACTTTCCAGAAATCTCCCTTAAAGCTAGTTCCCAAAATCACGCTTAAGTATTCATCACTACCTGTTAAGATATATAAAAATGTTTCTGGAAACAAGGTTTTTTTATCTTCCGCGAATGAAGCCAAATACGGAATATAAGGATCTGTATCAATTCCTAAAACATATAATGCGGTGCTTGCCCACAAGCCTCCTTCGTAAGTGCATGATGTTCCTTCTCTAAAACATTTGTAAGCAACTTTTTCAACAGCTTCTCCCTGGGCAACTTCTGAATTTATATTTTGGGAGACATGAATTGTTGGAGAGTCTTGAGTTTTATATAATAATGTTGTTGTAAAATCCTTGTCACAGCTTATTGTATATTCTTTTTCAAGACAACTTGGAGAAAGTTTCAGCCAATAACCATTTTCAGAAACTGATAAGCAGTTTCCAGCTCCTGAAGCAGGTTTTTTATTTTCTTGAATGTTTACGTTATGATTAGCATTATCGTATTTTATATTGCATGTTGTTGCCTGAGAAGATTCAATTTGCAAATACCAGACTAAATCAGAAGCAACTTTTGACTGGTTAAGCAACCAGTCTCTTGCCTTGTCTGTGTTTGCTCCCGCTCTTTGCAATGCTAAAATTGCAATTGCAGTATCTTTAACCTTGCATGATGCTTTTGGCCAGCATTGCTGTTGATCGTTGTTTAAAGATAAAGAATTATCAAGAAAACTAGATTTGCAGTTTTTATAATCTCCAAGGCCGAGAAGCGAAAACATTTCTTCTTCAATTGTTAGTTGTGAGCAATCTTCAGCAACCTTATTTTTAATGCATTGGTATGCTTTATCCAATTGAGTTTGATTTTCATCAGCTGAAACAAGATTAACTAACGCAATTAGTGAAGATAAAATTACAATTGATAATATTATGCCTCTTTTATTCATTATAATTAGACGAATAGGGAGTTTAAAAACTTTTATTTGACTTATTGTTTCAAACTCCCTATAATAAATAAACTATTAAATAATTAATACATCACTAATTTAAGACTAATCTAAATAACTTTAAATCATGCTAAATTTCTCCCAAAAGAGAAATTTAATATTTTATTATTTTTCAAAATATATCTGTAAAATATCTTGATACTTTATATTATTTATTCAATAACAATTTATTCTTTTTATGGAAGATTTATAAACATAATATCATGCATGGTATGGCATACAAAAAATTCAAATTTTATTTAGTTCCTTTTCTTTTACTTTTAATATTTATATTGGTTTTCCAAGCTCCCGATTTTCTAATAACATAATTTACGGGATTTTTTACTTTTAAAGAAAGGTCGTCCATTTCGTAAACTCCAATTTCTTTGTAAATGGAATTATCAAAGTTTGGCGGAAGAATTGATTTCTGTTTTGAATGCCAAATTAGTTGGCTGTTGATATAGCCTTGTTTTAACTGCGGTTTGTTTAACTGATTCCATGAATTAATTTTTTTCGCTATTTCTTCCATAGGCATGTTTAGTGATTTGAAAAAATTCAGTAAAATGAATAAAGCCCTTTTTCTTCCATCTTCCATGCCTTTTAATATCTTTAATATTGCGGGAGGAAAATTTTCATCTTTTATATCTTCTAACTCGAGCTTAATATTTTGAAATTTCTTTTCTTTTTCATCTTCAGATAAATCATTATTATTACTATAATTTAGATAAGCTAGTTTTTTTTCTGGCTTATTTAGGTTTTGTGATTTATGCCAGTCTAAAGCCTGAATTAAAAGTTCTTTTGCCTCGTTTTTCCTAGCTTCTGGAATGAAAGTAATCGGTTTTACATTGAATGGGTCGGCATCTTTAATATTAAAATCACGAATTTTATTTTTTGAAATAACAATGCTTGCAAGAGCTGTTTTTTCGTGAAGGGAGTATGGCATGCGGAATAAATGCCTACTTGATGCTAATTGCAAGTCTAAACCAAGAACTTTGAAAACATCTGTTGAAATTATTTCTTCATGAAAATTATTTGGGTTTTGAATTGAATTCAGATTACAATGATTGCACTGGTGAAATTTTATTTTCTTAGTTTCTTCCATTAAAGAGCTGCAGTCTGGGCATTTTTTTTGCTTGTATTTTTCTGCTGTTGATTTAAAAATTTCAATATGGGGTGTTTTATGTTTGTCACACCTTAAGGTTATCTGAAAAGCCTCACTTGCCAAGTTTTTGCAATTCTCACATCTCACTCCTGTGAATCCTTCTTGTTTTGCAAAATCCTGCATGCTGTCTTTCATCAAGCTTTCAAGAATTGGCCCTGAAATTTCTTTTACATATTCAGTAATAATCTTTGGCCATTCAGGAAACATGTCTTTTGTTTTCTGGTTATTTATCTCCTCTGGAAATGCCTGCCATGGTATGATAATATGAAACCCTTTGGAACCAGAAAATTTGATATTTATGTTCTTTACGCCCCTAAATTCAAGTGCTCTGACAACTGCTTCTGCTGCTTTTTTGCTATAATCAATCCATTTGCAATCTATATCAATTATCAAATCCCATCCAGTTCTTAAATTGCTTAATTGCTCATGAGTCAGTTCTGTGGATAATTGCAGTGGATCTTGCCATAATTCCTCGCTGCAATGAAAGCTTGTTGCTCCTTTTTTTACAAGAGCAAAAATATCAGAAGGATATTGGAAACTATCCGGACGCTTGCCAAATCCTTCAAAATACCTTGGGGAAATTTCGCGGTTTTGAGAAAATTGGAATAAAGCAGTAAGAACATCTTTTCTTGAGTAATATGATAAAGCTAAGGATCTTATTCTTTCCTCATTTTTGCTTATTTCCTTTTCTTCCTCAATTCCTTTCAAATCCTCTTTTTCCATTCAAATTCCTATGAAATCAGTTTTAAATATATTTAGTAAATGGACTATAACAAAGCTTAAAAGTAAGACATATTATTAGGGTTTATGTATGCAAAACTAGACAATCCTAAAATACTTTCAGACGTGGTTGGAGTAATTTCAGAGTTGGTTACTGAAGTAAAATTGAGATTTGATGAAAAGGGGATGAGTATTATAGCCATAGATCCGGCTAATGTGGCTTTGGTTAGTTTCAAGCTTCCAAAAGAATCTTTTTCAGAATACAAATCAAGCAGTGAAATGCTTGGAGTTAATTTAGATAATTTAAAGGCCGTGTTGAGAAGAACAAAGCCAGGAAGCGTATTAATAATGGAAAGCCAGGAAAGCATACTTAAACTAGACATAATTGACAAGATAAAAAGAAGTTTTCTTCTGGCTTTAATTGAAATTGAGTCTGAAGACAAAACTATTCCGTCTTTAGAGTTTTTATCACAGATACAAATGAATCCGCAGGATTTAGTTGATGCTGTTGAAGATTGCTTGATTGTTTCTGATTCATGCAGTTTTATTGCAGAACCTGATAAGTTTATAATAGAAGCAAGCGGATTAAACTCTGCAAGAGCTGAATTTTCAAGCGATGAAGTCAAGATTATTTCAGGAAAGTCAAAAGCAAAATACAGCCTCGAATACCTTCAGAAATTTGTAAAAGCAAGCAAGCTGGCTGACAAGGTTTTTATCAATTTTTCATCAGATCATCCTGTAAAACTTGAATTTAAAAAAGATAATTTTGACCTTGCTTTTATTCTTGCTCCTAGGGTTGAGAATGAGGATTAGCACATAAAAAGAACCCATGGTTCTTCTTATGACATCTCCTTTAATGGCTAATCCGGGGAGAGAATTAATCAGAGTAGAGGAATTAAAAAAATAAATTATTACTTTAACTTAAACCAAATTATGTTAAATTTCTTCCAAAAAAGAAATTTAGAATTGTAATGATTCAAGAAAAAATTATTTGAAAAAATACTATAACCTTACCTAATTTTTCATACTTATCTATTAAATTTAGGCGATATTTATAAGTCTTTTTTGAGATTAAGAATTTATATTATTGAATTAATGCCTTAAAGTCTGCTTTTTCATTTCATTTTCTATAAAAAATCTTGAAAGCCTGAAATCAATCTCCTTAAGCAATTTTGTTAGCTCTCCTTCTTTATCAAGCATATAAAGCTGGGCTTTCCCGAGCTTTCTTGTTTTTTTAACAATTCCTTTTGAAATTAAAAATTTCAAAGCATTTTCAACAGATTCCCATTTAGTTTCTGTTTCTTTTGAAATTTGGCCTATGGAATAGTCAAAACTATCAAAAGTAAGCAAAAAGTCCAGGACTTTTATTACAGGAGTTTCTCCGAAAACCAAAACAAATGATGATTTTTCCATTTTAAGCTATCCAGATATTATTTATTAAACCAACTTAATAAATCTAATAAAGTATGCTAAATTTCTCTAAACGAGAAGTTTATTATTGTAATGATTCATAATATTTTTGAAATATCACAATATCTTTACCTTATTTATCATACTTATCTACTAAGGTTAATCTAATTCTAATATAATATTTTATTTATTATATTCCATAATCATTATCTTGGTATTTATATATTTTTCTATTTGGTATTTTAAATTACTTTTAGTAAAATATAAATAAAAAAGTAATATAAATATAATTTCATTATAAAAATAAATGGATGAAGAAATAAGTGTAAGAAAAGCTATTCTTAAGAAATTATTTAAACATCGCTATATTGGAGGAAGGCATACTGAAATTAGAAATGTCATCAAAGGCCTGCCACAAGAGCTTCTAAAAGAGGCTAAAAAGCAAACTGCTATTTTAATAAAAGAAAATTATCTTCTGGCAAAGCCTTCAACAGGAGAGGTACATGTTTCTTTAAACCCAAGAAGGATAAAAGAAATAATGAGAGAAATAAGCAGTTAAACTTTTTCTGAAAACCTTTAAATATAATATTTGTTTATATTAATTAAAGAAAGATGGTAAACAAAACTAAAGGTTTTAGTTTTAAAAACAAAAAATTAATAACTATTTTAATAATTCTTTTAGCAATAGTTATCATTGCTTCTGCAATAATTATTTATCTGCAAAAAACAAATATAATAATTGGAAATGTTATTGAGCCATTAACACTAAGAACAACTACTGGTGGAAATACTGAATACACTCTTTGCCCTGACGGGCAAGAAATAAGAGAGATTGATGGAAAAACTTATTCTTATTCATGCGAATCAACACTTTTTAATAATCAGTGTCCGGCTGGAAGCAATATCGCTTCTGACAAATATTGCAGCGAAAATAATAGGATATGCTGCAAAACAAGAGTTTCTGATGGAGGAACAAATCCTCAAAACCCTTGTCCGCAAGGATGTCTTGAATGTGAAGCAGACGGAACATGTGTGTATGCTGATCCGAATGATTGTTTTCCTGCTTGTCCGCAAGGGCAAGTTTGCAATAGAATTGGAAGGCCTACATGTTCCCCAAGAGAGTGTAATGAAAATAGTGATTGCAGAAGATCATCAGATGGAAGGCAATTAGTTTGCGATGGAGGATTATGTGTTTATTGCAAGACAGATGTAGACTGCAGAGCAGGAGAAACCTGCAGGCAGAGTGATAAAAGATGTGTATCTCCCCAGCCAACCCCAACAAATACTCAATGCAGCGGAAGCACAATAATTGGTGATATAACTTATACAAATTTAAGATGTACAACAAGCTCATCTTGCAGAACAAGCTCTAGATTTAATGAAATAAAACTCGATGCTTTTGGAGTTATATGCGAGCCAACAAGATTCGGCAGACAACGTATTTGTTGCGGGAAGAAACCAGCAGAACCAACAAATCCTATTCCTCCACCAACAGAACCAAATCCAACAGATACTCAATGCAGTGGAAATATAATAGAAAATGGAATAACTTATTCATTAAGCTGTTCGCAAACTACAAGATGCACAAGTGGACAAAAAATTGATGGAAGAACCGGATGTGGGACAGTA
>JACPLR010000011.1 GCA_016186425.1 Candidatus Pacearchaeota archaeon
ATGACAGCAGGTTTAAGCTGAAGCCAGAACATGTAATTGCATTTGTGATAATTCTTGCTTTAGTTGTTCTTGGCTTTAAGTTTTTCATGCCTATTGCTGGGATTTAGGAGATTTCTATGGCAACATTTGATGATTTTCAGAAATTAGATAGTAGAGTTGGAAAGATTGTAAAAGTAGATGATTTTTTAGAGGCGAAAAAACCTTCTTATAAATTACAAATTGATTTAGGTAATGAGATAGGAATCAAGAAATCCTGTGCACAATTAGTAAAAAACTATGATAAAAATGATTTAATTGGAAAATTAGTGCTTTGTATTGTAAATTTTCCTCCAAGGCAAATTGGTCCTGCATTATCTGAAGTATTAACTTTAGGTGTTCCTGATGATGATGGAGAGTGTATTTTAATTGAACCCGAAAGAGATGCTCCTCTTGGCGGAAGGTTGTATTAATATTCTAAAGATAATTTTATATACTTCTTTTCTTCTAAGTAATTATGTTACCTGGAATTAATCCTAATCAGATGAAAGCTATGATGAAGCAGCTTGGCATGAAACAGGAAGAGATTAATGCTTTGAGAGTTATAATTGAAAAAGAGGATGAAAATATTATTATTGACAATCCAAATGTTATGAAGATTAATATGCAGGGGCAGGAAAGCTGGCAGATAACAGGAGATGCAAGAAGCGAGGAAAAAGCCGGGTTTTCAGAAGATGATATTAAAATTGTTATAGAAAAGACTGGAGTGAATGAACATGATGCAAAAAAAGCTCTTGAAAAATACAAAGGGGATTTAAGCGAAGCTATTTTGAGCTTGAGTGAATAATTATTTTATCATCCCTCTTGATTCAGGCATATTAAATTCGATAAATTCTATAATTTCTTTTTTATAATTAGTATTTAATGAAACTGCGGTAAATCCTGGTTTATTATGGATAATAATCCAGCCTTGTTTTGATAGTTCTTTAACTATTTCTTTTAAATTTTGAAATCTTTTGAAATGTTCTAATCTATCATATTTTTCTCCCAAGTTACTTTTTCCTCTTGCTAAAATAGACATAAATTGAGCTTTTTCTAAATTACTAACCATAAAATTATAAAATAAGTTTATATTTAAATGTTGCTATTAATGAAATAATAACAACTTTTATAGAAAGATTTATAAATATCTAAATTATAAATATTTCATGAAACAAAAAGAAAACAAAAGTTTTTTCCTCATGCAGTTTGGAGATACTCCTCAGTTAAGAGTCTTAGATTTTTTAATAGGATTTCATTTTTTTGATTATCCTGTAACTGAAATAGCTAGAGAAAGTAATGTGAGTTATAATTCTATAAAATTGTTTTTTCCTCAATTTATTAAATCTGGAATTGTGGTTAAAACAAGAAAGGTAGGAAAATCTGATTATTATAAACTTAATTTAGATAATGATTTTGTTAAAAACCTAATAAAATTGGACTGGAATTTAACTAAAAGAAATGTACTTTCAGAAATAGAAGCAAAAGAGAGAATTGCTGCTTAATTTAGATATATTTTTATACTTCTTCTTGTTTTTTTATTTATGGTAATTAATATAAAAAAAGTAACTCCTGGAACCGAAGTTGAATTGCACACTAAGAAAGGAGACTTTAATTGTGTGATTTTAGAATCTCCAACACCTGAAATAATACTTGTAAAGCTGAAGTCTGGGTATAATATTGGAATAAAAGAAGAGGATATTTTAGATTTGAAAGTTATAAAGAAAAAAGAGGAGAAAGAGAATGAGAGAGGAAAAGGGAAAAAGGAAAAGAAAAAAATTAATAATGATTTGCCAAATGTTGTTTTAATTGCAACAGGCGGAACAATAAGTTCTAGATTAGATTATAAAACAGGAGGAGTTAAATGGCTGACAAATCCTCAAGAATTATTAAAGGTTTATCAAGAGTTACTGAAGATTTGTAATATTTCTAAAATAGAAGTTCCGTTTATGAAAGCTAGTGAGAATATGGCTACTGAAGATTGGAATAAGCTTTCTGAAGTTGCTGCGAAGTATTTGAATGATAGCAAGGTTGATGGAATAATTATAACTCACGGAACTGATTTTTTAGCTTATTCAGCTGCCGCTTTAGGATTTTCTTTGAAAAATTTAAATAAACCTGTTGTATTAACTTATTCACAAAGAAGCTCTGACAGAGCAAGCAGTGATGCAAGATTAAATTTAGTTTGTGCAGCTAGAGTTGCTGTGAGTGATATTGCTGAAGTTATGTTAGTCGGGCACGGAAATACAAATGATGAATTTTGTTATGCTCTTCGTGGAAATAAAGTCAGGAAAATGCATACTTCTAGAAGAGATACTTTCAGGCCAATAAATTCAAAACCAATTGCAAAAGTTTATCCTGATAAACTGGAAATTATTTCAGAATACAGAAAAAGAAATAATAATAAAGTTGAATTGAAAAATAAATTTTCAGACAAAGTTGCTTTAGTTAAGTTTTATCCTGGACAAAACCCAGAAATTCTAGAACATTATCAGGCTAAAGGGTATAGAGGAATTGTAATTGAGATGTCTGGCCTTGGACACGTACTTACAGGAGAATCTAAGAATAATTGGCTGCCGAAATTAAGAAAAGTAATTAGGGAAGGAATGATAGTTTGTGCAGCTTCGCAAACACTTTATGGAAGATTAGATCCTTGGGTTTATAGTGTTGGAAGAGAATTACAGGCAACTGGAATAATTTATTTAGAAGATATGTTGCCTGAAACAGCTTTAGTTAAATTAAGCTGGGTTTTGGCTAATGTTAAACCAATTAGCCAAGATAAAGTTAAAGAAGCAATGTTAACTAATATTGCCGGAGAATTTAATTCAAGATTAACAGAAGAGGAATTTTTAAATTGAAAATGATTAATGTAATAACTAAAGAGGAGTTACATAATAGAAAGGTTTAAAAAGTCTTAACAATGGTCTTATTTACTATGGAAGGTGTAACAAGAAAATTCCTTATAAGTCCTAGAACTGTAGATGATCCTATGGTTAAAGACGGACTTGAAGCGGTTAGTTTATTAAATGAAACTGAACCTTATTACTTAGTTGGAGGTATTGCCACACAAAGTTATCTACCGACTAGATGTCGTAGAGAAACTTCAGATATTGATTTATGCCTTGTTAAACCTCTAAGTTATCATACTTTTAAAGATATGATTTCTCCTTTAGAGGGATTTTTGCAGGATAAAGGTTATTCTGTTGATACAAGAAAAGGTTCTAGAGCTTTTAGTTTAAACTTTATCTCTCCAGATCATAGAAGCCTGACAATAGAAGCTCCTAAAAGAAATATTAATAACATTGAAAAACATAGAAGGAGATTAGAAAGAGAATTTGAAAATTCCAGAACTAAAATTATTGAGGGAAGAGATGGAAGCTATAGAGTTACAGCTCCAGAAGATATTGCTGTTCCAAAATTGGTTAGAGTTATGAATACTTTGGTTAGGTCTCCATATCTTGGAGGTTCTTTACCTGTAGAATTAGAACCTTTATCTGATGAAGATATTGAAAGAAAACTCTATAAAATTAGTGAGTTAAGAGCTGAAGCAATGCATAATCCAGGAGATATTCAATTAGCAGAGAGAGTAAGGTTTGTTTCAGATTTGTATGATATAAGAATTCTTTCTGAATTAACAGGTTTTAATGAAGCATATTGGAGAGAAGCAGAAAAAGATTGGGATTCGATAGGTAATGAGCCAAAAATAAGAAATCGCGTGCTTAGGGTTATGCTCCCAACTTTTAAAGAAGTTCCAATTGATACTCGGGAACCATCTACATCTAAAGGTAATGGATCTGTATTCCCTGCAAGCATTTTAATTTAATTTTTAGGATATTAGTTATCACTAATTTTATATATCCTGTTTATTTCTTTATTTCATGTTAATTTAAAATTTTATTGAATAATTTTTTTATTAAAAATGCAAATAAGAACAATTCCTATTAAATATTTAATGCCTACAGATGTTCCGAGAGATGAAGTTATGGAATTTTATTCCATATTAGATTCTTATACTTTTAGCATTATGCCGATACCTCAGGTTTGGTTATGTAAAAAAGAATTATTAGTTTCTGATGGGAATAATTATATTGTTTTTTCAGCTTATAATAGAAAGAAGGAAATAAAAGTTGAATTAAGAAGAGAGATTGAAGAGCCGGTTTTTAGTTCTTGGTTAGAAGAAACAAAAGCAGATGCTAAAATTCTAAAATTATTGGGAGTTAAATCACCTTACGATCTTGTTCCTTTAGTTGATTGGAGCAGAATTGAAAATAAAGTAAGAGAAAATAGACGTTTTGGTTAGTTTTATATATTATTAATCTTTATTTATTTTATGTCAGAACATGATTTAAATTATACAGAACTTGGTTTTAAAGCTGGACTAGAAATACATCAGCAATTAGATACTCATAAGTTATTTTGCAATTGTCTTAGCGAGCTTGTAAATAGTGAACCTGAATTTGAAATAAAAAGAAAATTGCACGCAATTGCTGGCGAGACTGGAGATATTGACATTGCGGTAAGGTTTGAAGCTGGAAAAGACAGAGAGTTTACTTATCAAGGTTATTCACAGAATACTTGTCTTGTGGAATTAGATGAATCACCTCCTGAAATGATTAATCTTGAGGCTTTGAAAATAACATTGCAAGTTGCTTTATTATTGAATTGCGAGGTTTTTCCTGTTACACAAATAATGAGAAAAACAGTTATTGATGGAAGCAATACAAGCGGGTTTCAGAGAACTGTTTTAATTGCAAGAAACGGATTTGTTGAAACTAAACATGGCAGAGTTGGAATTGATACAGTTGCCTTGGAAGAAGATGCTGCGAGAATTGTTGAAAATGATAAAGATAAGAATAAAGTTGTTTATAGATTAGATAGATTAGGTATTCCTTTAATTGAAATTGCAACAGCTCCTGATATTAAAAATCCGGAGCAGATTAAGGGAGTTGCTTTGCATATTGGTGATATACTGCGTGCATGTAGGGTTAAAAGAGGAATTGGAACGATAAGGCAGGATATTAATATAAGTGTTAAAGGACATCCAAGAATTGAGATAAAAGGTTTTCAAGAGCCGAGGATGATGGTTGTGACTGCTGAAAAAGAAATTCAGAGACAATTAGCTAATATTAAAAATAAAAAACTGGATAAGGAAGTTAGAAAAGCAAATCCAGACGGGACAACTTCATTTCTAAGGCCAATGCCAGGAGCTGCTAGAATGTATCCTGAAACAGATCTTCCACTTTTAAATATTTCAAGAGATTTAATTAATGGAATAAAAGCAAATCTACCAAAATTAAGATCAGATATTAAAGAAGAGTTGAAAGGGCATGGCTTGAATGATGAAATGATTAATTTAATTGTAAGTGAAAATAAGCTAGATGAATTAAAAGAATTAATTCAGATAAATTCTGACTCAAATTTAATTGCAAAAATGCTTGTGCTTTGGCCAAAGGAAATTTCAATTAAAGAGAAAATTTCTTTAGATGAAATTAATAAAAAATTAACTCTAGATGTTTTAGAAACAATTTTACAGGCATTGAATAATAAGAAAATTCAAAAACATGACATACAGAATATTTTGCTGGATATTGTTAAAAGTAAATCAGTTAGTGAAGCGATAAAATTAGAAAAACAGAGCAATGAGGAGCTTGAAAAACTTGAGAACGAGATAAAAAGGGTAATCAAGGAAAAGCCGGGATTAAATATCAATGCTTATATGGGTTTGATAATGGCTAAGTTTAAGGGGAAGGTTAGTGGGAAGGAAGTTATTGAGATGCTGGGGAGATATGTGAAGGGTTAAAGGGAGAATTCTAGTAAGAATAACTTTTTATATATGCTTTTACTTAATTTGTAAATTAAAAAAAGGTTAGGAAAATGGAACAGGATACAAATAATTTGCAAATTATCTCTACAAGAATAACGAGTCCATTAAGATATCCTGGGGGAAAATCAAGAGCCATAAAAAAGATACTCCCCATCATACCAGAATTTAAAGAGTATAGAGAACCTTTAGTCGGGGGAGGTTCGGTCTTTGTTGCATTAAAACAATTATACCCTAATAAAAAATTTTGGATTAATGATATAAATCCAGATTTATATTTCTTTTACAAATATTTTCAAGAATTTCCACAAAAGTTTGTTGAGGAAATAAAAAAGATAAAAAAAGAAAGAACAGAAGGAACTATCTTATATAAAAAATTGACAAGAAAAGAATACTCATTTACAGAATTTCAGAGAGCGGTAAGATTTTTTATCCTAAATAGGATCACATTTTCTGGATTAATTGATGCTGGAGGATATTCCGAAGAAGCATTTAGAACACGTTTTACTGATTCGTCTATAGAAAGATTAAAAAAAATTAGGAGAGTATTAGTCCAGGTAAAAATAACAAATGAAGATTATGAAGAAGTCGTAAATAAAGATGGCAAAGAGGTTTTCATTTTTTTGGATCCACCATATTTATCTAAATCTAAATCAAAATTATATGGATCTCGTGGTTGTTTTCATGAAGATTTTGACCATCAAAAATTTGCAGAAGTTATGAGAAGATGCAAACATAAATGGTTAATAACTTATGATGATTCTGAGCAGATAATACAATTATTTAGTTTTGCATATATATATCGGTGGAAACTGCAGTATTGTATGAACAATGTTTCGGGCAATGGATGTTCTGAAGGTGAAGAATTATTCATAACTAATTATAAAATACCATCTTTAGAGCCTTTTAGGATAAGACAGGAAGCTCTTTAAATGAGGTCATTATAGTAATAAAATGGAAGAAAAACCGAAAATTTTAAACAAGTTAGTGTTTCATCCAGACTTTAGAAAAGTTGCAGAAGAAATAAATAAATCAAATATTCGATTACCTCCACCAGTATTACAAGACTTACCCTTTGATAATTTATTATCTAATAAAAATACGAAAGTAACCTCTGGTGTGGAAAAGGAAGGAAAGTTTAAACTTGACCCTAAGAATGGGTCTGAGGTTATGAGTTCGAGAATAGGAGTAGCGGCATATGATGAATCAATCAATAAATTCCTTACATTAGAGGGGGCAGCCTACTTAATATCTCATTCTTTGACAGTGGTCTCAGAAAAGGATTATCTTCCTTCAAATTTTGTTACATTTAATTTCTATACAAAATCAAAAATTATTACGAAAGATAGTAAATTTATCAAATATTCTGAAGACCCAGAAAAAGACTCTAATAAAGATTATCATCAAGATAGGACTAATTTTATAGTTAATAATGTACCCGAAAATTCGGTTATTCTAATCGATGGTCCTTTAATAGGGGAACAAGCTACGGCCTATACTTTAAAGCTAAATCAAATGTTATTAAAAAAAGGCGTTTTGCCTATTTTTTTTGTTAAAAATAGTAATAGTGATTTAGTAATTGAGAATATTGCAGAACTGAAAGGGAAATATAATTCTGATTTACATTGGGCTCACGAGGTTTTAAAAGTTGGAGAAAGAACTTGTCTATTCAAATATACTGATCTTAAAAATAGTTCTAATACAAAATTATTTTGCTATATAAAAGCATTTGGAAAGGGTGCTCAGAGAGTAGAGATTCATCCAGAAACTTACGAAAAGTTTAAATGGGATATACCTTCTATAATGGATATGGTATATTATCTCATGATTGCTCAAGGAGACCCGTTTAATCCGCAAGTTAGACCTATTGCAATAGCAGAAAAATATGCTCGTGAAACAATAAGGATAGTCAATTTTTCAAAGTTAATGAATCAATTAAATATAACCCCTACAATGAATCAAGCGCGAGGCTTTTAATAAAATGAATTGGATAGTAATTGGAGAAGAAAAAGGGAAGATTAAATTAGTTTCAAAAAGTCATGTTACTGGACTCTTACCTAAGGGGTCTTATCTTACCATAGAAGAAAGTAACTCTAAGTTCGTCTTAAGGGTTGATGAAAGCTTACAGTTTGAACCTTATGGCCCTTCTCCAATGATAATTGATATGGATTTATCATCTTTAAAACCAGATCAAAAATGTCAGAATATTATTCTTGCACAAAGGGTAAAAGATTTAACAGAAAGATCTGATGGTTATATCGATTATATTAAACCTCAATCTGTAGCAAGACGCTCAAATCAGGAAGAAATTAATCTCGCGTTAGGGGGAACAAATGAAGGGACTCCTGTTTTTATAGCTACGGTATATTCTGGGGAGAATCAAATATTAAAAGATGAAAATGGAAAGTTAATAAGAAGTAATCTCCCAGAAGATATGTTTTATCATCAAATGCTTATTTGTGGAAAAACTGGGAGTGGAAAAACTGTAGCTACAAAATATTTGGCGCAGTATTTTGTAGAAAAAATGGATGGTGCAGTTTTAGCAATTAATGTAAAAGAAAGAGATTTTTTATCGATGGATAAACCTTCTGAAACCAAAAGTAAAAAGATTACTGAAGAATGGGATTCTCTAAATGAAAAACCTCATGGAGTTAAAAATTTTACAATTTATTATCCCTCAACTTCGAGAATTAATTTTGGGAAAGATGTCTCAAGAGAAGTTTCAAAAAAAATAACGCTTGATGTAGAAAGAATAGAACCAGAATCACTCAATGGACTTTTACAAGGTATCTCCGATATGGCTGCACAACATCTCCCAGATATATTTAGATATTGGAAGGAAAAAGAAGCAGAAAAAGGAAAGGAGGGTAAACTTAAATTTTCGGATTTTGTTAGATATTTCCAAGAACAAGAAGAAGTGAATAAAAGAGAATTTGAAACCTTGAATATGCGAGGAGATGAGGCGGTTCTAACACTTCACAAGGGAACCTATGATAATATCCTAAGAAATTTATCCCATGCAACTACTTTTTTTGATGATGAAGATGCCGAGTCTATAGATGATAAAGATATACTTCAAAGAGGAAAAATGTCTGTTATTGATGTAGCTGCAGGAAATAATGGGTTGCTCTTCGGTTCTATCTTACTTAGAGATCTTTTACATAGAATTGTTGAATCAAAAAGCAGACAAGAATCGGACGTCCCAATATTAATAATAATTGATGAAGTTCATAGATTTTATGATTCAAATGCTTCAAGAGAAGCATTAGGAGATCTTGATACTATTAGCAGAACAGGTAGAAGTCAAAAGATAGGGGTTATTTTTTCTTCACAAAATCCTACAGATATTCCAAGTGGCGTGTCAACTGTTATAAATACTAAAATATTTTTTAAAACAGATTCTACAATTTCAAGATCACATGGGATAATCGCTACTCCTTATGAAATGGATAATCTAAAAAAAGGTTATGCTTTTGCATCAATATATGATCTTTCACAATTAAAAATATTAAAGTTTCCGATGTCATTTTCAGGAGTATTTGAAAAAGATAAAAATGAATGATGAAAACCCTATTTTGGTATTATTTGAATCATTATTAAAAACAGACGCAGAAAAAAGGATATTAGAACTCATAATAAATGAAAAATCCAAAGAGGAAATTATAGAGGATTTTTTAAAGATTAAGGAAAAATGATATCTTATGATTATAGAATTGAAAGATTAGACAAAGGTAGAAAATCAGAGATTTTTGTACCTGGAAAATTACCTAAAAAAATAGATAATATTACTTATATAGAGGGCCCAAATTCTTCTGGAAAAAGTACACTATTAAATCTTATTGCTTTAGCATTTTTTGGGCATAGAAATGAAGAAATTGTTAATGCTCTTAGGAAAAAAATGATCCATTTACTTAATTCCCAGAGGAATAGATTAACTTTCAAAATAGAAATAAATGATAAAAATAATAATCTGGCTCTATTGGCAGAAAAAGATAATCCTGAAAAGAATGAGGTTAGTCTTTTTGATTATGTAAATGGAAAAAAAGAAAGATTAAGTCTCGAGAGTTTTGAAAAAAAATATAATTTGATTTATGATATACCCCAAAATCCTACTGAAAGAATAAAGTTGCTAACACAGGAAATAAAGGAAATTCAACGAAGATACGGGGATATCATTAGTGATCTAAAGGACTATATTAGACATATCTTAAGAGAAATAGAGTCGTCAAGAGATCCAAATAAAATTAAGAAATTAAAAAACTCCTTAAAAGATTACAAAAAAAACCATAACGAACTTCAAAGAGATTTAAAACATAATAAAGAATTATTAGAAAAATTAGAAAGAGCAACATATTGTAAATATTATCTTAAATACAAAGAAGAGAACTCTAAAAATTATAATCAACTAATCAGTATGCAGTCTAAATCGAAATTAGAAAAAGTTAGGAAAACAAGGGGTTCAAAGGAATTTGATCAATTTAACAGAGGACTCTTAAAAGAACTTAAATATTTAAAAGAGCTTCAAGAGAATATTCTTAGTTCTTTCTATTCTCTGCCTAAAAAGGAATTAGACATATTGTCTATATTTCAAAAAATAAATTTGGATGAAGTGACAGAATTTTTAGAATTTCCAAAAAATTTAAATGCTATAATGAACAAGATAGAAAAAAAATGTGTAGAATTGATAGATGATTCTAAAAAAGAGGATTACTATCAAAAAGCAATGTTTTACAAAGAATTAATCACTGTCTTAGAGAGATATAATTCTTTAAAGATCGATGTCCCAGGAACTGCAAAATCTATTAATGATTTGATAGGCGATTTAAAAAAAGAGTTAAATGAGAATGAATACTTATTAAGATATATTGAAAACACAAAAAAATTAATGGAACTAATAAAATCTTTCTCTCAAGTAAAACAATCAATCGAAGTGCACTATCTTCCAGATTTAAAAGAACTAAGAAAGGAAAATAAGAATAATAACGAGACGATAACATACCAGAAAATTTCTCTGTTACAAGAAAAACACAAAGAAACAAAAGAGAAAAAAGACCTTTATTATGAAAGATACATGAAGATAGGTGAACCGGATCCTAAGAAAGTATTAAAATTAGGGGATGGCATATTAAATAAATACTTAAATTTTAGCGAAGAAGAACTCCTTAGTGAAATATCAAAAATTAATTCTGATATCTCCAGGATTAACGAAGAGATTACCACCTGCAATTTAAAAAAAGATCTCACTACTAATGAACTAAATATATTAGAAAATCAAAAACCACATAAGTATACAAAATATCAAGAAAAACTAAATAAACTTTTTGAGGTAACAGAAGAATTGACATCAAAATTAAAAAATGAATTCAATAAAAACATTGAATATTTAGAAGACTCTAATATTAATCCAGAGGAAATTAATGAAAATCAAAAAAAATATAACTGGGCAGTATTTAGATACTTAGGAAAGAGAATTGAGTTTTATAGACATATAAAGGATTATTATGAAGTGGATTATATTAACCTTATAGATGAGGTTCTGGTAACAAAAAATGGGAAGAAGATCTATTTTTCTGAAATGGGGACTGGACAAAGCCAAAGTGCTTATTTATTAGGGAAATTAAATACCTCAGATAATCGAATAATAATAGCCCTTTTTGATGAGGTTGCCATGATGGACGACCAGTCTCTAAAACCATTATTTGATAAATGTAGAGAACTTTATAATAATGGCAAACTGTTAGTAGGTATAATCGTCCAAAAAGCAAACAAGATTAAGATAGAATCTAAAATTAAGGATTAAACGATGGTGGAAAAAGCTGATATTTTAAAGAAAGTTTACGAAGACTTACTAAATAGTTTACAGATATATGGGGACCTAAAAAATAATTCTATAATAATCTCTCTTATGAGAATGAGGTCTAATCGTAGATTAAAAATATTAGAGGAATGCTCCATTAATTTAGGAACATTCCCAACAAGAATAAAAGATGAACTTTTAAGAGAAAATTTGTTGAGACCAACCGATAAATTAGATGAATATGTTATGACATCAAAAGGAATATGGAATATTGAAAAAGTAAAAATAAGCCCAGAAGATCTTATTGAGTATATCGGCAAAACTTATTTTGGCAATTATGGGGATATAGAAAAATCTTTAAAAGAAAAAGAAAAGGTAGTCCTTTTCGCAATGATGGCTATAAGGGCTTTTTCTAATGAGTCTTGTATTAATCTAAAAAAAGATAGTAAAATGTTAGAAAAACTGAAGGAATTACTGGACGATTCTTACGAAAAATTAAAGTCTCTTAATTTAATCTCGGGAAATGAAAGCAAAGATATTTATGGGAGTTCTAATAATGAATCTAAAATAAGTTATTTATTCAGGCATTTAAATGATCTTCCAAAAAAAACAAAGCACCTTTTTGTTTTTGCTGGTGGAAGTGCTTATTTCTTAAATTTATCGGATAATAATAAAATTGATAAAGAGAAGACAGCATATATCTTAAAACAGATTTGGGGAGAAAAGAAATTAAATACTGACCAGATTCAAGAAGTTTATGACTTTTTATGTAAAACTGCAAGTAGTAAAAGTATCTTTATTTTTAATGAAAGAGAAAGAACTTTCTCAAACCCAAGTTATGATGACCCGATAAAAGAATCTTTATATAATTCTCTTTAATAAGTGACATACGACAACCTATATAAATCCTGAGATCTTAGACAAAATAAGTGAAGAGCACCTTAAATGATAGCATTCAACTTTTTACTCCACTTCTTGTGGTGGTGTTAACTTTTCTTTTTTAGAATTAAAACTTCTGAATATATCCCTCCGCAGGCTCAAAGAAATAACCTACTTCAATAGCCTGATTTAAGATACTATCAAAATCAATATCGGTAAATTCAATACCTGCTTTTTTTGCTTCATGCATAGCTTGTTTTCTAAGTTCATTCACAGGCACTATTTTTCCCATTGTTTGTTCAAAATAATCATGAGTTTTCAAAACTACCATAACTTTTTTGATAGCTTGATTGTCCAAAAGTGAATTAAATTTTCTTGCCATTTATCGCCTCTTAGTTATTTAATAAAATCTCAATTTAAAGACTATTATAATCTAATGAAGTTAATAGATGATAATTTAATTTTTAAGTTATAGGATTTTTAAGTAGTGTTATGTAATTTTTGGGTGATTAAACTGTTTTAAGTTTTAAATAAATTTAAAACCCCCCCATTCTATTAATACATATACCAAACTCTTAACATGCCAGACACAACAACAATCATAATTTTGGTGATAGGCTTGATAGCTGTATTTGTGGCTTTCTGGATAGGGCAGAAAATAGGGGCTCAAAGAAAAACATGCTGAATGGGAAAATGATCTGATGCCACAGCAAAGAAAAGATGCGATTATGAAATCAAGAGCAGTTTTAGGAGGGCAATTTTCAGAGCAATTAGCTCCATTCCTGCCTAATTTCAAGTATCTGCCGACTGAAGCGAGGTTTATAGGAAAGCCGATAGATTTCCTAGTTTTTAAGGGAATGGATGAGAAAAAAATAGATGAAGTAGTATTTGTTGAAGTTAAAAGCGGGAATGCAAAGACTTCTCCTGTTGAGAAAAGCCTTAAAGAAACAATTGAGAAGAAAAGAGTCAGGTGGGAAGAATACAGGATACCTGAGGAATTAACTAAAAAGAAGGTGGAAGAGAAATAATAAACTAAAAAACTAAAAGGAGGTAAAAATGACAACAGGATTGGAAAGCTTGGATTTGAATTATACTTAGAACAATACAATCAATTTCTTATCTAATCAGTTTACTAAATCAATAAATGAGACAATTAAAGTTTTATAATTATAATATATAGAATTATATGTAGAAGTTAAATAATTCCCAAAGGAATTAGTTTTTATTTCAGGAGTTTTTTCTTTTACAAATACAGAAACAGTTATTCTTTCAGAGCTGGAAGCAGAGACCAAGCTAGCTAGCATTAAAATTATGGCTATTAAACATATTATTTTCATAAAAAAAGAGCGAGATTAGGTTATTTAAATCTATTTATTTTCCGATATTGTCAACTTATCGTGGTATAACCTATTTTTTAATAGACCAAAAACATTAATCCAAAATAATCATGGATTGCAGACCATATTAACTTTAAGAATAGTAACTATATATTTATTTAATTTTGAATTTAACAAACAGCTTAATTTCATATGTTTCAGTCTTTAAAGATAATTTATTATTATATCATATTAACTTGACAGTATCTTATTTTCCTTAATACCCTGTGCTCTTGGCACTGGGATAAAATCATAACATGTAAAAATATACAATAATGAAGAGTAGTTTAGCTATAGATTAAATATTAATAAATGTAAAATAAGCGGACTGCCCCCCTAAAAGTAGACAAATAAATAATGAAATTAAATATTAGGTTTAGGCCACTTGTTTATTACGCTTCTTAATAAGAAAAAATATTGATATAATTATGAATATAATAATTAAAACCGAGATAATTGCAATAACTATAGTTATATATGAAATATTTGATTTGTTTGCTTCAGCAGGCGGGATATTAGCTGTCTTTATTACAGATGATATTTCTGATTGTGACACTATTTCAACTGGGAAATCTACATTATATTCGACATTTAGCTTTACATTTCCTTCTCCTCCAGCTGGAGTGTACAATACTTTGAATCCTATAGTATAGTTATCCCCTATTTTTGCACTTTCTGGAATTGTTATTTTTATTATTATATTTTTATTATTCTCGCCAGGGCTTACTGTGTATTTATCTTCGCTTGTTATCGTTGCAATTTCGCTTCCTTTTGTGATAGAAACAGTTGCTTCGGTAGTTGGTTCATTTATACCATTTGCCAATGGAAATGCCACTTCTCTTGTTTCTCCAGAAGACATTTTTAATGGATTTTCTTGCCAGTATGGAGCGTTTACACCTAGAGCAAATGCTAAGTTTATATTAATTATTACTAACACTGCTAATGTTATTATTGCGATTAATTTATTGCTATTACCCATGAACTGCCTCCTGTTGCAGAATATGCTTGAGAACTTATTTCTGGAACTGATGTTAAACAATATGATAAGGTTTCTGTATTGGCTGCAGCTCCTCTTGGAAGTGTGGAGGTAGTTATTGCAGTTGATGAAGCATGCACTAGAGAATTTCCTAATCCACATACATCTGGTTGAGATAAGCCGGCTACTTTAAAATTCGCTGCTGGAATATTTTGCGATGCATCTGTTTCTCCAATTAAATTATATGCAGTTGCTAAAATTGCCCCTGGAGGGGCTTCGAAATTTCCATTATTTGTAATTAATGTATTATCTGTTGAAAGAATATTAATATCTTCTGGAGCCACAGATGGGAAATTAATTATTGCCGGGCTAATTGAAATATCTCTTAAAAGGTTGACTGTCAGGGTTGATGAGCTTTGTGCAGTAGCTGCCTTTGTGTCAGCTACACTTACAGTTGCTGTCCATGCCCCGCTTTTATCATAATAATTCATTGAAACACTGCACTGATATGTTTTTTCCTTCCCTGCTGAAGATTGCATAGAACATGTTCCTGTTCGTGTTGGTTCTCCTGTATTTGTGAATTGCGCAGAAGCTGTTGCGTCAACAAGGTCATTTGCTCCGTTTGCATCTCTGGCTGTAAATGTAACTAAGACAGATGTTGTTGACGGCGATGGATTTAAATTTACATTAGGTATTGCCTGCAGATTAGTAATTGTTGGCTGCGCATTTCCAACATTAATTTTTACTTGTGTTGGTTGAGATGGGGAAAGTCCAATATTTTGATTGTTTATTGCATACGAGAATGCATAGATTAAAATAACTGCAAGAATAATTATAGCCAAGATTAGAAACTTATTCAGCTTCTTTTTCCTCTTTTTCATACAAATACTAGCTTTTTATTGTTTAAAAAGATTTCTTTCATAAGTTTAGGCATAACGGAAAGGATAATTTTAAAAATATGCTTTTTCTGGAGTTATCATGGAAAGAAGTTATATTGAAGAAGCTTTTAAGAAAAAAGGAAAAGTTTTGCTAAAAGGCTGGGTTCATGAAGTTAGAGACTTAAGCAAGATTAGGTTTATTATTCTTAGAGATATTACTGGCCAGATTCAGTTAGTTGGAGTGAAATCTGAAACAGGTGAAAAAGCTTTTGAGTTAATGAAAAGCTTGAACAGAGAAAGTGTTATTTCAGTTATAGGAGAGGTTAAGGATTCTAAACAGGCACCTGGTGGAAAAGAAGTTTTAATTGAGAAAATTGAGTTAATTGCCAAAGCAGAGCATCCTTTGCCAATTGATGTAAGTGATTTTTCGAAAACAGAACTGCCAAAAAGGCTAGATTACAGATTTTTAGATTTGCACAGAAAGCAGACACAGGCTATTTTTAAGGTTCAGTCAACAATTCAACAAGCTTATATGGAATTTATGATTAATGAAGGAGCTGTAATGGCTCAATTCCCTTCAATAATTGGAAGCAGCAGCGAGGGTGGAACTGATTTATTTAATGTTCAGTATTTTGAGAAAAAAGCGTGCTTGTCTCAAAGCTGTCAGTTGTATAAACAAATGCTGGCCTGTTCAATGGAAAAAGTTTTTGCAATATTCACAGTATGGAGAGCTGAAAAGCATAATACTGTAAGGCATTTGAATGAATCAAGACAGTTTGATTATGAGCAGGCATTTGCAGATGATAAAGTTGTAATGGAAGTTTTAGGAAGATGTGTTCATTATATTGTTAAAAGAGTTATGGAATTAAATAAAAAAGAACTAGAGCTTTTAGAAGTTAAATTAAAAATTCCAACTACTAAGTATATTACTTTTGCACAGGTTTCCGAGATAATGAAAAAATATAAGATTCATGTTGGAAAAGATGATCTTTCAGGAGAAGCTGAAGAAAAGCTTGGAGAGTTATATCCAGATACTATTGTTTTTGTTCATGACTGGCCTTTAAGCGGAAAGCCGTTTTATATAATGCCAAAAGGCAAGGATTTAAGTTACGGATTTGATGCAATTTACAAAGGAATGGAAATTTCATCAGGAGGGCAAAGAATTCATCTTCCTGATTTATTAATTGAAAGACTTAAAGCCAAAGGACTTGATCCTAAACAATTTAAAGCTTATGTTGACAGTTTCAGATACGGAGCTCCAATGCACGCTGGCTGGGGAGTTGGATTGGAAAGAATAACTATGTTAATTCTAGGATTGAAAAATATCAGAGAAGCTGTTTTATTCCCAAGAGACAGAGATAGAGTAAGCCCTTGATTTTAAGAAGAAAGAGTAATTATAAAATTCTTACTTTATATGGTTGTGTTCTTAATTCTTTCCAGCTTTTAAACCACATTGGTTTCTGAGGGATTTCATCACCCATTTTTATAAAAATTTCTCCTCTTGAAACTTTTTCTACATCTATTCCACGAATAATCATTGCATTTACCCATTCATCATTTACAGGAGTTAAGTGGTTGAAAGTAACATCTGGACCATAAGTTGTTTTAAGAGTTTCAACAAATTCGCTGTATGAATCCCATTTTGGATGGGGCCATACTCCATTTGATAAACCGTAAAGTTCTTGCTTTTGTTTGAATCTTTTTTCAGCTTCGCTAAAATTAATTCCCTCTTCAATTCTAAATTGGTATTTCTCTAAATTTTTATCCTGCAATATTTCATCAACTCTTTCTGGAGAGTCTAAAATTCTTATAAGGCATGCTGGATGATCTGTTCCAGCTTCATTTTTCTGCCTCCATTGAACAGCTCCCTCAAGCTTCATATTTATTGGTCCGCTTAGCCAAGTTCCAATATGCATGTAAGTGGTTGTTGCTTTCCAGGCATCAGTTAACCCTTCTTTGTCCCGCCTATATAATTTTCTTATATCATCTTTTACATTCTTATGCAGGTCGTAAATTTCTAACATTTTAGCATTATACTTTAATAGTGCTGAAAACTCTTTTATAAGATTTTATATGCTGTTTTTTCATGATTTTAGTTATTACTAAAAATTAATGAAGCTTGATTAAAGAGGTTTTTAAAAAACAGAAAGACTTAAATACACATACATAGTATGAGTATATGTATGGGAAGTGTAAATATTGCTGTAAAAAAAGAAGCTTATGAATTTCTTAAGTCTTTGAAATCAGATAGCAAGAGCTTTTCCGATGTTATTTTGGAATTTAAAGAAACTAAGGGAAACAAGGAAAATATTATGAAATTTTTTGGGGTCTTAAAAAATAACAAAATATCATTAAGTGAAGTAGAGAGGAATATGAAAAGATTTAGAAAAGATTTTGAAAAAAGGGTGAGACACACTGCATTAATAATGGAGAAAAATAGATTAAAATGATTGGATTAGATACAACCGCAATTATAGATCTTTTTAATGGTGATAAAAACCTTATATCTGTTTTAGAAAATATTAATGAACCTTTATCAACTACTATAATAAATTACCAAGAAATTTTTTTTGGATTAAACATCTTTAATAGAGAGCATTTGGTAGAATATGCAAAATATGATGAATTTTTTAATAATTTGCTTGTTTTTCCTATCACAAAACAATCTGCAAAAAAGGCCTCTTTGATTTTGTGGTCATTAAAAAAATTAGGACAAGAAATCGATAGGTTTGATTGTATGATTGCAGGAATATTTTTAGAGCAAGGGGTTAGTTCTGTTATAACAAGAAACACAAAACATTTTTCAGTTATCAAAGGTTTAAAGGTTGTTTCCTATTGATTTTGTATATTTTCAATTATTTTAGAGAGGTTTTTAAAAGAATATTTCTTAATATATTACATGAAAATTTTAGCAATTGGTGATCCTCATGGAAGCATTCCTAAAAATTTGCCTAAAGATATAGATTTAATTCTTTTAACAGGAGATATAGGAAAAGCAGACTTAGCTAGAAAAATGGCTTTTGAAAATATTGAGAGAAAAAAACAAGGGTTGCCTGAAGTTGAATATTCTGCTATTCAAAAAAAAAGGGCTTTTATGGAAGAATATAATTCCTGTCTTTTTGTTGTTAGGTATTTATCTAAAATAGCTCCTGTTTATACTATTTATGGAAATGTGGAAAAGAATAATTATGAAGTAAGAAGGATAATGAAGGAAATAGGTATTAAATTGCCTTTTTTTACAAATGCTTTAAATTCAATTAGGAATACGAGAGTTATTAATAATAAAGTTATAAAATTTAATGGATTAAGGATTGGTGGATTGGAATATTTTATTGATACTAATTGGGTTAGAGATTTTAAACCATCTGAATATCGTGAAAGCCTGAAAGATGCTAAAAAAATGACGGAAAAAGCAAAGAGTATACTGGACTGGTTTAAAGAAGTAGATATTTTGGTTTGTCATCAGCCACCTTATGGTATTTTAGATAAAGTAACTTTTAAATCTGCTCCAAAACATTGGATGGGAAAACATGCAGGAAGTGAAGCAATTTTAAAATATATTAAAAAATATCAGCCAGATTATGTGTTTTGCGGTCATATTCATGAAGGTGAAGGAATGAAAAGAATTGGTAAAACACAAGTGTATAATTTGGGTGTTGGCGGATATAAAGTTATTAATCTATAACTTTATTAATTAGAAATAAATTATTCCATAATGAAAATTATTCTTGAAATTGAAAGATTAATAAAGTCAAATGAATATGTTATAAAAGATTACAAATTAATAGCTCTTTTTGGGAGTGTCTTAAAAGATAATAAATATGATGATATAGACTTAGTAACTATCGGAAATAATAAAAATCATAATGTTTTTCTTAAAATTATAAAAGATTATTTTGAAACTAAAGGATTTAAGGTTATTTTCTTTAAAACAATTAAGAAAAAACCAGATGTAAAAGATAAAAAAGAGATGTTTATTCATGATTTACATTATCCAAACATTAATTATTTATTAGAAAAGGAATGGAAAAGTCCGATAATTCAAATTAAGTTACAATCAAGAGTGCTTTATGGATCTAAAAAAGGTATACCTTTGATTAAACTTAAAGAAAGAGATTTATATTACCCGTATTATGTGTGGTGTAAGGAAGTTAATAATAAAATTAATTTTGACAGATTTCAAGATAATTTAATTAAGATTGTTCCGTTTTATTATAAAGAGTATTCTTATATAAGATTAAGCAATTTGGGATATACTCTATTAAAAATATTAAGAGGTCATAGTAACTGGCATGAAAAGAGAGATAGGATTATGAAGGTTTTCTTACAAAATCTATAGATTTTTAAACTTCTTCTTTTTTGATTTAATATAGGATAATAAAATGGCAAGTGAGTTAATGTGGCGAAGGGTTTCTGAAGCTGAGAAAAAGCAGATTGAAGAGAAAGCAAAGAGAATCATGCTTGATTTTGGCAAGACACTTGAAAAACTTCCAAAAGTTAAAGAAGCTGTTGTGGAAAGAGATGTTTTTATGAAAATATGAATTCTGATAGTGATAATAATACTGATTTTAGAAAAATCATGTTTGATAATGCTCCAAACAAAGAAGGAGACTGCATTGTTGCTGAAAAAGGAAAATGGGTGGAGAAATAGGGAAAATGGAAAGAAGATTAACACAAGATGAATTATTGATGAAGTTTCTTGAATTAAGAAAAGATATCCAGATGCATTTATTGGAAAGTTATCTTCATCCAAGTAATTTAGCTGGAGAATTATATGTTGATGAAATGGATTATTCACAGAGACATAAATATCTTGAAAATAGAGAAAAAGAGTTAATAATAATTTGCGGGAGAAAGGCTGGAAAAAAGTATGATATAATGATGTTTGATAAGGCTATTAATTATGTTAAATTAGCTTTGAATTTAAAATGAGCAGAAAAGTTATTTATTTGGATGATTTAAGATCAAGATTTCAAGAGTTAAGACAGGATATTCAGGCTTATTTGCTGGAAAGTTATCTAGATCCAAAAAGCCTTGAAAGTGAAGAAAGAAAAGAAAAAGATTTTCGGGAAAGAATAAAATTTTTTCATGTCCATCAAAACAGATTAACTGATATTTGTAAAAACGATCAAAAATCTTATAGCCAATCTGTAAATTATATTGCAGAGGTTTTAGGAGTTTAAAAATAAGTTTAAAGAAAACAAAACTATAAAAAATTAAAATGATAAAAACAAATAAAATTTTAGAAGATAAGTATGAAAAATTAAGTAAAGATATGGTAGAGATTCAAGAACCTTTTGAAAAATAAAATGAGCGTTATAGAAAAAATAAAGCAGATAAAAGCAGGGAAGATGACAGCTGAGCAAAACATAAAAGGATTTCTAAATGCAATTGAAAAAGACAATGGGAATGGCAGAAAAATAAATGCAGTGTTAAGTTTGAATCCTAATGCAGTTTCTGATGCAAGAAAAATTGATGAGAGAATAAGAAAAGGGCAGAAAGTTGGGAAGCTTGCAGGAGCTGGAATAATTGTTAAGGCAAATATTTGTGTTAAAAACCTTGAATGTAATTGTGCCAGTTTAACATTAAAAGACTGGAAATCTCCTTATGATGCTAGTGTTATTCAGAAAATAAAAAAAGAAGATGGAATAATTATTGGAATTGCTAATATGGATGAGTTTGCTTGCGGAGGTAGTGGAGAAACCAGCGCTTTTGGTGTGACAAAAAACCCCCGCAACTTAACCTTGATTCCTGGAGGAACTTCAAGTGGAAGTGCAGCAAGTGTTGCAGCTGGTTTTTGTGATTTAGCTTTAGGAAGTGATACAGGGGGAAGTATTAGAAATCCGGCTTCACATTGCGGAGTTGTTGGATTGAAACCCAGTTATGGTGCTGTTTCCCGTTATGGATTAATTGACATGGCAATGAGTTTTGATCAAATTGGTCCTTTGGCAAGAGATATTGAATCAGCTGCTTTATTATTTGATGTAATAAAAGGTTATGATGAGCATGACCCTACAACTTATAATGACGAGGAACATAATAAAGAAATAACTTTAGAGAAAATTGGAAAGAAGATTATAATTGGAGTTATAAAACCATTGGCAAACAAGCAAGTTCAGAGTATTATTGATGATAAAATAAGTTTAATGTGTGAGAAGTTAGGATGGAATAAAAAACAGATTGAAATAAAGTATATCGATGTTGCAGTTCAGACTTATTATCCAATTGTTTATGTTGAGTTTTTTTCAGGAACTAGAAAATTTGATGGAAGAAGATTTGGAAAAAAAATTGAAGATGTTGCAGGGCCTGAAGTTCTAAGAAGAATTTTAGGAGGAAGTGAGATTTCAAAGGCAGAGTATGAAGGAAGGTATTATAAAAAAGCATTAGAAGTCAAGCAGATTATTAAAGAAGAATTTGAAAATGCTTTTAAGAAAGTTGATTGCTTGATTGTTCCTACATGTCCGGGTTTGCCTTGGAAGATTGGAGAGTCAATGAGGGTTGAAGAAATTTATGCTTATGATGCTTTGACAATTCCTGCTAATTTGGCAGAAATCTGTTCTGTAACAATTCCTGCAGGAATTGTTAGTGGAGTTCCTGTGGGCATGCAGGTAATGTGTGCTAAGGCAAATGAGGGAAAGATGCTGAGCATTGCGAGGGAGATTGAAAAATTATAAACTTCTAAAATTTAGTGTCCGTAGTCCAACTAAATTTTTTATATTTAATCTGAAAATGTAAGAAACTTAATCTTAAATAATATCAGGTTACTTTAGATAAATTAGGTAGGGATATGGTATATTTTCAAAACATAATTAACTTTTTAAACAACATTTATTTTTCTATTATTATGAAATCAATTCAAGTAAAAGATGTGAAGATAGAATGGCTTGGGCATTCTGGTTTCTTGATAACAAGCCAAGATGGAAAGAGAATTGCAATTGATCCTTTTAATATTAATTCTGGAATTGATCCTGTTGATATGATTTTAATAACACATCCACATTATGATCATTGCAGTATAAAAGATATTCAGCTGCTAGTTAAAGAAGGAACAAGTGTTGTTGTGCCTATTGGAGCTCAAAGTAAAATAAACAAAATTGAAGGAATAAATATTCAACTTTCTCAGGTTGGCTTAAAGATGAAAGTTCAGGGAATTAATATTTATCCGTTTCCTGCTTATAATATAGACAAAGAATTTCATCCTAAAGAAGAGGACTGGATGGGTTATATGCTAAAGTTAAATGATGTGATTATTTATCATTCTGGTGATACTGATAATATTCCTGAAATGAATAATTTAGTTTATATTGCGCAGGAAGGAGAAGAAGTTGTTTTATTGCTTCCAGTTTCTGGAGTGTATGTAATGAATGCTAAAGAAGCTGTTAGCGTTGCAGAAATTATAAAGCCTGCTTTAGCAATTCCAATGCATTATGGTTCAGTTGCTGGAACAGAAGCTGATGCTAAAAAATTTGTAGAATTATGCAAGGAGAAAGGCATAAGAGCGGAAATTTTGGAAAAATTAAATGGCTGAAAATAGGTTTAGAGAAAATCTTAATGAATATGCGATAAATTTTCTTTTTGCGGGCATTTTGTATGCTGCTTTTTTTAGTTTTGTATTTCCAAAAATTATGAATGGCATGATTAATTACGGATATGAAATTTTTCCTGAAGTAAAAGCTCATAAAATTGCTGAAGATGGGAGAAAAGAAGAGGAGGTCAATAGAAAAAAGGTTAATGAGCTTGAGGATATTCTTACTTCTATGGCTGAGTTAGATTTGGAAAGGAATTTAGGCATTTTATCAGAGAAATCTAGAGAAGAATATGCAAAATTGCACAAAGAACTTGAATTTTATAAATAAAATTAATTAGTATTTATGTTTTATGAGAACAAGAAAATATATAAATAGTACTAGTCAAATAATAAAATGTTAGAAACATATTCAATTAATGAGTTAATTAGACAAACACTTGACCCGGGTTTTTATGCAGTTCATAATGAAGACATCTTTTTTTCTAGTTCCAGGCAAGAGTTGTCCAGTTTTTTAGATAGTATTGGGTGTAAATCTGAAATAAAACCCAATGATGATGGATATCATCCAACATATCGTGATGATGATATTCTTACTGAAGAGCATATTGGTAAAAGAGTTTGCTAAATTTCGTTAATTTTCTGTTAAAATTCTATATTTTCCATAAGAATAAAATGAACCCTTTTAAAAACGGTTCCCAAAACCTATATTTCTTACAAGAATAAAATATATAAACAAGCAATTTGTTGCTTTTGTTAATATTGATTGAAAGGAGGTTAAATAAAAAGAGATGGTATTAGATTTTGCAAAAGAGGCGATAGAGCATGCTTCTACCCATAGCATTAACTTTGATGAATTAAAAGCCGGAAAAGCTAACATCAAGGTTTTTGGAGTGGGTGGGGCTGGATGCAACGCTGTTACATGGCTTTTTAACAAAGGAGTTTCAGGAGCTACTGTTTATTCTGCAAATACAGATGCCTTGCATTTAAGTATTAGTAAATCTGATGAGAAAATACTTATCGGAAAGGAATTAACAAGAGGTCTTGGATGTGGCGGATATCCTGCTAAAGGAAGAGAAGCTGCAAAAGAATCTTTGGCTGAAATTAAAAGAGCTGCATCAGGAGCTGATATGGTTTTTATCATATCTGGAATGGGAGGCGGAACCGGAACTGGAGCTGCACCTGTTTTTGCGCAGATGTCTAAAGAAGCTGGAGCTGTTGTGATAGGAGTTGTTACAATGCCTTTTGAGTGTGAGAAATCAAGAATTGACAAAGCAGAGTTTGGATTACAGGAATTAAGAGATACTGTTGATACTTGTATTGTTATCGACAACAACAGGCTTGTTGATATTGCTGGAAACCTGCCTATTGAGCAAGCATTTGCCGTCGCAAACGAACTTGTTAGTACAATGATAAAAGGAATCGTGGAAACAATTACCTTGCCTTCATTGATTAACCTGGACTATGCGGATGTTTCAGCTATTATGAAAAATGGCGATGTTGCTGTTATAGGAATTGGCGAAAGCGACACTCAAAACAGGGTTGATGAGGCTGTAAGACAGGCTTTAACTCATCCACTTTTAGATGTGGATTACAGAGGAGCTTCAGGAGCTTTAATACATATAACTTGTGGTCCGGATATGAAATTAGAGGAGTTCAGTAATATAGGACAGTTAATTACTGAAAATCTTAATCCAGAGGCGCAAGTTATTATTGGAGCTAGAATTAATAAGGAATTCCAGGGAAAGATAAGAGTTATAACAATTATGACTGGAGTTAAATCTCCTTATGTGCTTGGAAGGCCTGCATATGAAGCAGCAATTGCTAGACCTCAGATATCTGATTTAGGCATTCAGACATTCCGTTAATAAAAACCACCTCCGGGTTTTTATGAATCCTGGAGCCACGTTGTAATAAGGCAAATATTTTATTTTTTATTTTCTTTGCCTTTTTTATTTCTTAGAATATATTTTAATTAATAGTATATAATCTATAGAATTATTATGGTATTAAGCGGTTAATTAATAAAGTATCTGTAGCTTTCACATTCAAATCAGGCAAAAATATGGGGTGTTTAGCTAAACTTTTTTCTGAAAATATTGCAATAAACAAATTTAAAGGAAAGTTTGATAAAGAAAACCATGGGTTGTCTTTATTTTTTAAGCTTGAAATGTTAATCTTTATCGTTTAGGTGGTTTTTAACTTGTAGAGATCATTAACTTACTCATTTAAATTAGGAAAGGATGTTATGTAATTCAAGAACTTTTTGAAAACATACAATATCAAATTTTTCTATGTGAAAAATTTAACTTGATTTTATAGCTGTTTAATTTAATTAGTGTATGTGCATAATAGATTAGATATAACATACTTCTTTTTTACTTCCATAGAACTTAAAAATCCTCAATACTTAAGCATTTTATGGAAAATCTTACAAAAGAGACTCTAGATGAACTGGATAATGCCAGGGATTTAGAAAACATGAAAAAAGTTGAAGCAGCGCTTTTTGTGTCTGGCAAGTTTCTTACAACACAAGAGCTAGTAGCTTTAACTGATTTAAATCCCATTCTTTTAAACCAGGTTTTAACTAAGCTCATGGATAAGTATGATGATGGCTCTGCGATTGAAATAGTTAATAAAGGAGATTTATGGAAAATGGATATTAAAGGGAATTATACCAGTATTGTAAATAAATTAGCTACAGGAAACGAAGAGTTTACAAGAGCTGAACAAGAGACATTAGCTGTTATTGCGCATAAGCAACCGATGAAACAGTCAATGGTTATTCAGATGAGGGGAAATAAAGCTTATGACCATATTAAAAGATTTACAGAACTCGGATTAATAAAGAGCAAGAGATTTGGAAGAACAAGAGAATTAAGCTTGAGCGATGATTTTTATGATTATTTCAGTGTTGGAAAGAAAGCCAATGAAATAAAAGAGAAAGAATCGGATAAAAAAGATTTATCGGAAGGGGATAAGGGAAAAGGAGAGTAATCATGGAATTTTATCATGTTTTAATATACATTTTAGCATATATAGGGTTTTTTGCGATTGCATATTATGTAATAAGTCTTTTCACTTACTATAAAAATAAAGAAATAGATGGCGAAAGTACGGATAAGAAAGTAAGTATTTTAATTCCCGCTTATAATGAGGAAGAAGGCATAGCTAGAACAATTGAATCGGCTTTATCTCTTGACTACCCAAGAGATAAATTAGAAATTATAGTTGTTGATGATGGCAGTCACGATGATACTTATAAAATTGCAAAAACATTTATTTCAAGTAAAAATTCTATAGTAAAAGTTTTTACCAAGAAAAATAATGGAAAAGCATCTGCATTAAATTTTGGCATAGAAAAATCTAAAGGCGAGATAATTGTTTCTATGGATGCTGATAGTTTTGTTAATCCAGATGCATTAAAAAAAATGGTTTATTTCTTTAAGAATAAAGAAGTTATGTCAGTATCTCCCTCTATGGGCGTTTATAAGCCAAAAAATATATTAGAGAGAATTCAGCATATAGAATATTACATGGGAGTTTTTTTAAGAAAATCTTTCGCAACAGTTAATGCAATTCATATAACTCCTGGAGCCTTTTCAGCTTATAGAAAGGAATTTTTTTTAAAGCACGGAGGGTATGATGAAAAAAATATTACTGAAGATTTGGAAGTTGCCTTGAGAATTCAAAGATATGGTTATATTATAGAAAATGCTCCCAAGGCAGTCGCTTATACTATTGTTCCAAAGACTTTTAGACCTTTAATGATTCAGAGAAGAAGATGGTATGTTGGACTTATAAATAATTTATGGGAATATAAAGATTTAATCAGCCCTAAAAAAGGGCCTCTTGGATTAGTTGTTCTGCCAGTTGCAATAATTACAGTCATCCTCTCTTTGATATTGACTGTTTATTCAATAATAAGGTCTTTAATTCAGGTTAGAAACGAGCTAATATCATTAAGCGCAATTAATTTTCGGTTTAACGATGCCTTTGAAATAAATCAGTTCGTTTTTAGCCAATTCTTTTATCAATTATTTAGTTCACCAATATTTTTAATAAGTTTTATATTTGCAATTATAATGGCATTTTACTTGCGCTTTTCGAGGCATCAAATGAGATATAGCGAAAATATCAGATTAAATTTATTCTTATTTTTATTCTTTTACAGTTTCCTTTTTTCTTTTTGGTGGATTATTTCATTTCTTTATGCTATATTAAATAAGAAAGTTATTTGGAGGAAAGAGTAAGATGAAAGAAATTAATCGCAAACATCCTATTAAGCATTATTTAATGGCTTTTATTGCTTCAACAATTATTTTTATTTTAATATCTTTAATTTCTTATTCAATATCTTACTTAAATTACCGCGATATTTCTTCTAGGAATAATGTAATTAATGACTACATAAATGATCTTTCCGGGTATATTTCTGAATTAAATTGCAGTAATCAACTCCTATTTGATTCATCGGAAAGATTAGATGAGGTTGGATTTAAAATGAGTATACTTGAAAATAGATTTGGTAAAGATGACGTTAGAGTGATCTCCCAAAAAAAGCTTTATACTCAATTAGAGTTGAACCATTTTAATATCGTTCGTGAATTTAATAATAAATGCAACACATCTTTTAATACAATTATATTTTTTTACTCAAATAAGAAGGAAGTTAAGGATGAAAATGAGCGAGTAGGGTTTGTATTAAGTACACTAAAAAATAAATGGCCTGAAGATGTTATGATATATTCTTTTGATTATAACTTAGATTCTTATTTAATTTATGATTTAAAGAGTAAATATAAGGTTATTGACACACCATTTGTTTTAGTAAATGAGAGAGATAAAGTAGAAGTAAAAAATATAAAGGATATTGAGCGATTGATTAAGTAATTCTTACCATTTTCTTATGATTTTTTACCATTCTTTAGACTATACAAAAGAATAAAAATAGCAGTTTTATATATTTTTCATGGAAATTCAGTTAAACGATGAAAAATGCATGCTTTGCGGCAGCAATTCTGGAGAATCTGGATTAATTGATGCAATTGACGGGCGTGAAATCATAAAGCTATGCGAGAATTGCGCTTCTAAAAATAATTTCCCTTTAATAAGAAAACCAACCCAAGAGCAGATAAACAGGGCTAATAGGTTTTATGGAGTGAGAGATAGGTTAATGGTTAACAGGCCTGATTTAAAGCAGATAGCTGTGAGGAAAGAGACCCCTGAAGATAAAGAGCTAAAGAGGGTTATTTCTGAAAATGCAAAACTGCAGAAATACGAAGACTTAGTTGATAATTTTCATTGGCATATTCAGCAGGGAAGAAGAATGAGAAAATTAAGCCAGAAACAGCTTGCTGAAATGATTGCAGAGCCTGAAGTTGTGATAAGCATGGCTGAACAAGGAAAGTTACCTGAAGATTATAATAGAGTTATAAGTAAACTTGAGCAGTTTTTAAAAGTCAAGCTGAAAAAACAAGAGGACAAGCCTGTTTCTGAAACAGAACAAAACCAAGAACAAAGTGAAGAAGAAGGATTTGACATTAAGAAAGCAAATTTCTTCAAGGTGACTACTGGCTATTTAAAATCCCTGAAAGAAAAAATGATTGGAAAGCAGGAAGCAAAAGAGGAAAAAAAGGAAGAGCAGGAGAAAACCCTTGATGAGGAGAAATTAGCTGAGGGTGGCGATGTTAAGAAATAAGGTTTTGAAATTTAATTCTGAAAATGTAAAAAAATATTAGTAACTTAAGATGTAAAAATAAGGGAAGGATATAGTATTATTTCAAGAACAATTTTGAAAATATCACAACATCTTTACATGGTTTTTAAGCCGGATTAAGTATGTTAAAATTACAATTTTCAGTGGCTTATCCTAATAAATTATGGAAAGATATTACATATTTTCAGAACTCAGAAAGATTTATAAGCCATCTTTTTGATTCTATTTATAATTAAATCAAAGGAAGCTTCATAAAAGAAACCTTTGTGTTATTTATAATGAGAACTGAAATAATTAAAGATGAGAAGAATGAAATGGAAATATCAATAGATTCTCTGACTGTTGCAGAAGCTATTAGGGTTTATCTTCAGAAAGATGATGCTGTCAGCTTTGCTGCATGGAGACAGGAACATCCTAGCAAGCCAGTGCTTTTAAGGATTGAAACAAAAGGCAAATCTCCAAGAAAGGCAATTGAAGATGCTATTGAACATATTCAAAAAGACGCTGATAAGCTGGTTGCGGAAGTGAAGAAGGCTTAAATATCTACTTCGCAGAGATTATATAATTTCTGAAAAATAAAAGATAAATTATTAATAAAATTTATAAGTTTTTAATTTAAATATTGGTAGTTCAAGTTTAATGAATCATGGAAAGTTATTGCAATATTTTCAAAATAATTTTAATTTTTAAATACTATTGAAGATTTTTCTACTGTTATGCATCTGCTGGCCTCTTCACCATGCCCGTATACGCCAAAAAAATTTCCGTGTGGGACAGCAAGTAATATAAGCCCTTTTTCTATATCTTCATCCAATACTTGAACTTCTAGCAAGGAATTATCAGAATTTTCATTAGTATGGCATTGGTCAAAATATATCTCAAACATTTTTCCTTCATAATCTCTAACCTTGCCAATTCTATGACTGCTGAATAATCCTGGTTGGATATCATTAATTGGAATATAAGTCTTTCCCATTTTTTATTGTTAATTTATTATTTATGTTATTTTTAAATATTTGGATAATTCAGTAGATTTAAAACTCAGTAATTCTAGCGAAAAAGGCAGGGAAAGTTATGATGTGATTTCAAAATATTCTTGAAAATACACAATATAAAATTTTTCTATGTGAAAAATTTTGCCTTATTTAGGCTAGGTTGTAGAATATTTATAGCTTTTTTTCAAGCCCTTTATCTTCTTTTTTTCTTTCTATATTTCTAATATCATACCATAATTTTATAGAATGGCCAAGAAAAAATAGTCCTCCAACTACCATTACTCCTGATGCTACATTTAGAAAGTTTGAATTAGTGATATAATCTGAAATTGTTTGGTAAGTTTGTCTAATTTCTTCCATAGTTTTTGTTACTATGATATAGTTTATAAAGCTTTTGATTTCAAGTTATTTTTTAATTGATAATTAGATGAGTAGTTTTTTTAATTAAATCCCCCTCCTATCTAATTCGTTATTAACAATTGTTACAACTTGGCTGGCAAAATAAGTTTTGTTTCCTACTGAAACAGGAGTTGCTATAGACTTGAGCTTTTTCAGCTCTTTCTTGTTAAACCCTTCATTATCCCCCAATAGAAAAACCGGGCTGTTAGCAATTTTTATTTTTCTTATGTCTTTTCCTTTGTCATCTAAAACATAAATTTCTTTCCCCTCTTTTTGCATTTCTTCTATTAATTTAAATAATGATTTCTTTTCAATCTCAAAACCTTCTTCTACAATTGTATTCTGACCTGATTTATATTTATACAGCATTTTTTTAATTAGGTTTGCAATATCTTTTTTGCTTATTGATATTTTGCCAACTGTTTTCTTGCCCTTTGGGTTTAAAAGAATATGTTTTGGTGGATCAGGAGGGCCGTTAAATACTAGATGCACTCTGACATCATCTCTCATATTGTGGGATATAAAGAAAGCATGAATTATAGAATGAATTGCAATATCCATTCTTCCGGCATCCATAAGATTCTCTGTTGGAAAATTGCCTGTTGTTCTTGCCCGGTTTGAGAAGTAAATGAATTCTCTCATGATTATTTGAAGGAAGTAGTGTTATTAAGGTTAACTTTTTGCATCTAACTTATAGAGAATTCTAATTTCTAGAAGATAATTAATAAAAATCAGAAACTTACTTATATAAATAAGGTAAAGATGTGGCATGATTTCAGAACAATTTTGAATCTATACAATCCAAAATTTTTCTATGTGAAAAATTTAACATGAGCTATTAGATATTTAAATTAATTGTAATAGCAACAATAGTTATGCCCTAATGGCGTTAACTTTTTGTATGTCTGCGAAAAATTTTTTTAGGAATTATTTTAATTCTTGCTGTTCCTTTTGCGGATATGTTTCCATTTGAATTTACATAGTCTGTTCTAATTTCATAATCTCTTTTTGAACCATCTATTTTTTTAAGTGTTCCAATATCAAGTAATGGATTTTGCAAAGGAATTCCATTAAATTCAAGTGTTTGGCTTAAATAAACTGGAAAGTTATCTTCCCCTATTAATTCTAGCCCTTGGCTGCTCCTTTGCAGGTCTCCTGCTATTAAATAAAGTAAATTAAATTTTTCATTATTCTCTCCACTATGGGTTCCATAACTAAATCTTCCCATGCATAATTCTTTTTCTTCTTTATCATGAAACATAAATTCTAAAGCATCTTCTTTCCTAGTTAAATTAAGCCATAAATTTAAAGGATAAAATGCTTGATTTGTAAAACTAACCTCTAAACGTGAGACTGGCTTGCATAAATGACTTTCAACAAGTCTTGTATAATACATGCCTGGCATTACTTTTTGCCCTATATGAAGATTTATGTTTGGATCTTTTATTTCTTCAAGAAAGTTCTCAATTTTCTTATCTGATGTATTTTCTTCTGTTATTTTTATAGTTATCATATAGTGAGTTCTAATTTATAATTTAAAAACCTGTTGTTTTTCAGTTTTTAATTGAATCATTTTATCGGCTGAAGCACAAATTCTGGAGTTGCCAGAATTCTTTCACTTTTTATTATCCTGAAAGTTCCTATAAATTTATCTTCATTAAAAACAGCGATTTTTTCATCTATCTTTAGTTCCTTTGCCTTTTCTAGATTACCTATGTATTCTTTAAATAATGGAGAGCCATGGTATAATTTATTTATGTATTGCTTTTTTACCTGCAAAACCGGGAGAACTTCAGATATAATCTCTCCTGGAATAAGCATTTCTCTTAATTGATTTTCACATTCTTTATTTCCTTTTTTATATTCTCCTACAGCTTCTAAAAATTCATAAATTGTATAGCTTTTATTTTCTTGGAAAATACTTGCTTGTATTCTTCTTAATTCAAGCATGTGAGCACCTTGGATTTTCTCGCCTAAATCAGATATTAATTTTCTAATATATGTTCCTGCTTCAACTTCTGCGAGAAATAAAATATCTTTTTTATTTTCACTAACTTCAAGGATTTCAAACCTGTAAACTTCTCTTTGCCTTTCCTCACGCTTGACACGGGATTTTACAGGAGGCAATTGAGTTATTGTTCCAATGAAGTTTTTTATTTCTTCCCTTAGCTTTTTTTCACTTATTTCTTCATGAATTCGCATTATTCCAATATATGTTTTGGTTTTTCCAATAAAATAAGGCATTAGCCTGCATGCTCGGCTTAATGCAACTGGCAATACTCCTGTAACCATGGGATCTAGAGTTCCAAAATGGCTTGTTTTCTTTAAATTCAGAGCATTTTTAATAATTAAATCAACTGAAAAGCTTGTAGGTCCTGAAGGCTTGTCAATGTTTATTATGCTAAACTCTAAAAGTTCTTTCAGAGTTTTCTTGGATTTAATGGTTTCTAGATCAATATTCATGTTTAGATAATTACTTGTTTATTTTTAAATGTTTTTTGTTACAATAATGTTTATTAATCCTAGTTGAGTAATTAGTTTTATGACAGGTGTGAGTTATTTTGAGGGTAAAGATGTCGGTTATAAAAGGTCTCATGAAATTATGATGGATTTACTTTTACCACATTTTAAAACTAGAGAAGAAGTTCTTAATCATATTAAAAAACAGCTTTCTAAAGATGTACGTTTATGTGTTGGGGGATTAGATCATATTTTAGAATATTCTGGATTGTTTTTAAGTGAACATAATTTATCTAGATATAATATAAGGCAACAGTTAAATGGCAGCAATACTCCTTTAACTTATGAAGTGTTTGAACATTTAGTTGGCAGATTAGGAATTCTTCATGAAAGATTTTTTCCGTATGATGAGACTATTTCAGAATCAAAATATGAAGAATTATTTAAAAAGTTATGCAAGGGTAATTGGGATCCAGTAGATTCTGTCAGAACTCTTTTAGAATTAAGATTTTTTCATGAACCAGAATAATTATTATAATTTATATCTCCTCATTGTTTTCCATTCAATTAATGTTTTTAACAGGCCTGGTAATAAACCGGTTATAATGAACTTATTCTTGTATTGAAAAATTCCGTTAAATCTTCCTAAGCTTATTACAATAATTCTTTTTTCAGGACTATAGGACTTTGGTTCTTTATTATTTTCAATAAGATTTATGTTTTTAACAATTAATTTTGCGTGTTTTTCTGCATTTTGGGCAAGTTTTTCCTCTTTTATTGATGTTATATCTCCTGCTGCGAAAATGTTTTTAAGTGGCTTGTTACTTTTATTATCTAAAACCTGAAAATATTCATTGATATTTACTTGTTTCTCGCTATTAAGCAATTTTTTTGGAATAAACTCTGAATTAGGGGTAATTCCTGTGCAGAGAAAAACAAGGTCTGCCTTAATTTTCCTGTTTTTATCTGTTTTAACTAAATTATTTTCATAATTTAATGCTGTTTCGTTATAGAGTATGTTAACATTATGCTTTTTTAAAAATTTATCTGCATAATCTATTGTTTTTTCATGGTTTCTTTCCATTAGTTTATCATGTTTGTGAATAACTATTATCTCTTTTTCGTTTTTTCCTTTATAGAAATCAATAATTTCTCCAGCTAATTCCGTTCCAACAATTCCTCCGCCAATAATAATTATCTTTTTAGCAACATCTAATTTGTGATAATAATCTCTTATATGCCGTGTTCTTGTTAGATTAACAATATTTTTTTCTTTAAACGGAGCATTGTAACTTGAGCCAGAGCAGATAAAGAGATAATCAAATTTTAATTTATGTTTATTAGCAGTAATTATTTCTTTTTCTGTCATTTTTTTGACACAATCAACAACAACTTTTGCTTTTTTCAGATAATGTGTATGCAAAACCTGAATTTTCTTGGCATGTTTAGGAGAAACTAGAGTTCTTAATATTCCCGGAGTGAATTCGTAATAATTCTTGCTGTCTATCAAAATAACATTGAAATCTTTATTTTTTTCAAGTTTCTTGGCTATGTAAGCTCCTGCAAAACCCCCACCAATAATAACTATGTTTTTCATAAAAACATAATGTTAAATGTGTTTAAAAAGATTAAGAAAGACAATTAGTAAAAAGAAAAAATATATAAAAAATAAAATGAAAGAAAAAACAAAAGAAAATAAATTAAAAATAAGAAGTTATTCCTTGCTAACTGCAAGTTTCCCAGGGCCTGTTAATGCCAGACTTATAAGAGATGCAGCAGCAACCATATGGAAAATAAAGCTAGTTGATGATTGAGTGCTTATTCCAACAACTCCAAATGCTGCTACTAACATTATTATTACTAAAGGCCACGCGGTGTATTTTACTTTCCAGCCTACTAGTACACATACTCCAAATATTATTTCAGAAAGCAAGACAACCCATCCTAAAAACATTGGCAATGGAAATCCTTGACTTGTCAGCAAGCCGATTATTCCGTCAGGATTTATCAGCTTTCCTATTCCTGCGTTTAGGAATAAAGCTGCAATTGCCAACCTGACTAATGATGGCCCGTATCCTGCATATTCTTTTATGTTCACTTTGATTTAACCCCCTTTCAGTTAATTATCATAGAATTTAATTATGTAAAATAAATATTCAATCTTTAAATACTTAACTATTGTTTATTCCCTTTGTTTAACCCTTCATTTATTATTGTTTGGTAATATCCTTTAAGAGATTGGATTAAATCATTAGGAAATTCAATGTTGAATTTATCCGGGTTTCCATCGCTATCCATGTCTACCATATAACATACTGCTTTTGGAACAGGATAATTATCTAATTTTAAAGTATTTGATGTTTCCCATACAATTCCTGGAATGTCTTGTTTTTTTGGTTTTCTTAATTCCTGATATTTTGTGTTTAGAATTTTTTTGGATTCATTTAACATTATTATTTTAGCAAATTCCGCAATTCCATCTCCATTTTCATCCTTGATATAAGCTTGAAATCCTTTAGACGGCATATCTTCAATTGTAATAGACCTTTCTTCAGCATTCCAGTAGCATGTTAATACAGGATTGCTTAATTGCGGTGGGGGCTGAATGGGTTGCCCGGTATTTTTCAGAGAACTTTCCGGGTTATTTAGATAATTATATATTATATCGCTTTTTGGAATTTGATATTGTATTTGCACTCTTTGCGCAAGATTTTGGGAGTTAACTATTGGGATATTTCCTAGAAATGGCATAGATATAACTGCTATAAGACTTGTTTTTAAAAATCTGTTTATCATGCAAGAAATCTATTCTTTCTGATTTTATAAAGATTATTATGACGCATTATCTTGGCTTATTTTTTGCTTAGATATTTTTTTCTTTCTATTTCAGAAAGTTTTTCAATTGCGTATCTTAGCATAGTCCTTGGCATTGTTTTGCTGTATTGTTTTAGGAATTGCCTTAAGACAGATTCATTCCTCTTGCCTACTTCTCTTAACATCCATCCGACTGCTTTTTGAATAAGGTCATGATTGTCTTTTAGCAGAATTTTGGATATGGCAATTGTATGTTTAAATTGATTATTTTTAATGAAATAATAAGTTGAGACGATTGAAGTTCTTTTTTCCCATAAGTTATTAGATTTTGCAAGAGAATACAGCTCTGTTATCTTGCTTTTATTATTAAAATAATATTTTCCAATTATTTTATCCGCGCTTAAATCAACCAAGTCCCAGTTGTTTATTTTTTGATTATGCTCTTTGTAAAAATTGACAATATTGTTATCGTTTGTTTCTTGGTATTTTTGGACAAGAATTAACACTCCAAGAAGCCTTTCTTCATGAATTTTACTTTCTAATAGAAGCTTTACTTCTTGTAAATTAATGTCTTTATATTTAATTGCTAGTTTTCTTGTTTCAGGAACAGTAACTCCAAGAAAAATATCTCCTTCTCCATAGCTTCCTGGCTGGGTTTTAAAGAATCTCTGCAAGATTTTTGCTTTTTCAGAGTTTGCTTTTGATTTCAGCTCTTTTTTTATTTGTGATATCATGTTATTATTTTTAGTTTTTTAATATATAAAAATGTTTCATATTTTATTATCTATATATTAATTATAAAATATTTAACTATTAATTGATAAATAATAAAAGACACCAAAGTTTCTTTTATGAAGCTTACTTTTAATTGCAAAGGGTTTTCTTTATGAAACTTACTCATTAAAATTAGGCAAAGATATGATATGATTCAAGAACATTTTGAACTCATGCCATATTTCTGCCTTATCTTAAGCTAAATCAACTATTGCCAATTAAATTAAATAATTTTTAATATTCTAGCCAATCATAACCTTTAAAAGTCTATTTCTATATGCTATTTTATGGCATTAAAAAAATCAAATAAAGAAAAATTAACTCAAGAAAGCTATGAAAAATATAGATGGTTCTACACTTCCAATAAGCATCTGGTTGTAGGAGGAAAAAGCGCAGAGCAAAATGAAGAAGTTATTAATAAGTATAAAGAGAAGGGGAAATATATTGTAATGCACACTAACTCTCCCGGAAGCCCGTTCTCAGTAATTCTTACAGATAATCCATCTCCAAAAGACTTGGAGGAAACCGCTATTTTCACAGCTTGTTTTTCAAGAGCATGGAGAGAAGGAAAGAAAAAAGAAATTGTAGATATTTTCTTGATGGAACAGATAATTAAAAATAAAAGTATGAAATCTGGTACATTTGCAGTAATAGGGCTTGTAGACAAAAAAACAGTTGAATTAAGATTATATTCAGAAATGCAGAAAAACAAGCTAAGATTCATTCCTTTCAAACCAAAAAATGAGGAAAGCATTTGTATCATATCTGGAAAAATTAATAAAGAGCAATTTGCTGAGCAAATTGCCATAAAACTTGAAATTCCAAAGGAACAAGTTTTAAACGCGCTTCCCACGGGAGGTTTTAGAATAGTAAAATGAAATCTACAATAAATATGGATGCTGGATTCATAAAAACCCGCAGGAGGTTTTTATAATGCAGCTTATATCAGCAGTTCAAATCGGAAAATCGGGAATATCAGAAAACCTAATTGAAACAATAAAAAGTCATTTTAAGCATCATCAGAATGTAAAAGTTGTATGCTTAAAAAACTCAAAAAGAGACAGAAATAGCATAAAGGCGATGGCGGAGAAAATTATTTCTCATCTAGGAAATAATTATACTTACAGAGTTATTGGCTTTACAATAATAATCAAGAAGTGGAGAAAACCGAAGAGATAACTTTATCATATATAATCCGCAACATAAATAATTAAAAAATCTATTTCTTATTAAAAAGCAATGGAGACTCAAAGAGGAGTGTTATATGAAGATGATAGGTTAAAAGTAACCTACTTACATAGCCCTGAACCTGGTGAGCAAGCTAAAATAATAAGTGCAGAAGATCATGAATTATGGATAAAATTAGATGGAAACGAATGGGGCAATTATATAATTCCAAGAGGAATTTTAGATGAGATAGCTACAACAAAAGGTTTAAAGAAAATTGAAAGAATTTTTAATACTTTTAATCCAGATTTAATGCATCATTTAAGAAATCAGAGATTAACAACTGCTGATGTAGCTTTAGCAATGGCTCAAGCAAAAATAAGTGAATTAGAATATAAAGTTGATTATTTTATTGACGAAGCAAGAAGAGCAAGAGAAGAAAGATTAGATAGGGAAGAAGAATAAACCAACAGCTTTATAAATCCCATTTCTCCCATATATTCAGACTTGACCATTTTATGGTTCTATTGCCGAAAGGCAAGGTCTAATAAACATAAACTAAATAGAAAAATAAAATTACTATGAGTGGCATTTATGAATTAAACCATAGAGAATTTAATAATAAGCTAGCAGAAGCTTTGAAGAAAGTTCCAGAACTTAAAGCTCCTGAATGGATAAATTTTGTAAAAACAAGTGTTGCAAAAGAAAGGCCAACTCAAGAGCCTGATTTCTGGCATAAAAGAGCTGCAAGCATTTTAAGGCAGATTTACATCAGAAAAACAGTTGGAGTAAACAGGCTAAAAATAAGATATGGCGGCAAGAAAAACAGGGGAGTTGCACCCCCAAGATTCAGGGAAGGCGGAGGAAAAATAATAAGAACAATACTTCAGCAATGCGAAAAAGCAGGCTTGCTGGAAAAAGCACCTGAAAAAAAAGCAGGAAGAAAATTAACCGATAAAGGAAAAAAATTACTGGAGAGCATAAAATGAAAACTAGGGTAAATGATGTTGTAGGATTAACAACAGATGGGAAATTAATTAGAGCAACAAAAGACATAGTTGGTTTGCCCACCGGATTTAATGAAGATGATAATTTATTTGATGAAACGATATATTTAAAAGATTTTTACGAAGATAGTATTGATTCAGAGAAAAGAATAACATATAATCTAATTTAAATAAAAATATAAAAATGAAATACAAAATAAAAGGGAAGCTTCATAAAAGAAACCGTAGGCATGTAAGAGGAAAGTTTGATAAAGAAAACCAGGGGTTGTCTTTATAATGACAGTTCCAAAACGCCAAAGACAAAAGAAAATAAAGCTAGCAAAAGCTGGAAGTCAGACAAAATGGGCTCCATTCTGGGTTGTTGTAAAGAAATACGGGGCTGGAAAAAGAATTCATCCTTCACGAACAACAAGAATAAAAAGAAACTGGAGAATAAGAAAGCTTAAGATCAAGCCAAGAATAATCAGAAAGAGGCATCTAGGTTAATTGACAAAAAATAAAATGACAAAAAATAATATTGAAGTTATTGGGCTTTCGAAGCAAGATAAGGAAGAAATATATCTCTCTCTAAGAGATCCTGATATTAGATCTCATTTCGAATTTGTAGAAGTAGAGAAATTTCTAGTATCATCGCGTTATAATAATTATGTTTATCATGCAGAAACAGATAAAGGGGAAGTTACTGTTTTATTAATTAATTATAATGAAACTCTCACGATTAAAACAGCTGGAAAAAAAGAAGCGAGAGAAATAGTTAAATCTAGACTTGAAGAAATTGCCAGGAAAGCAAAACAAACAATTTCCACATCAACTTAAAATGACGTTAGAAACAAATCTTCCAAAATACCTAGAATATAAGGAATACATAAACAATTATGAAACGATAATTGCATTAACAACAAGAGCGACAAATCTTATGCTATTAAAACCTCAAGATGAAAATAATACTGCAGAAAATGGAGTGTTTTTAGTAATAGGAGAATAATAAAATGACAAAAAATAAAGCAATCCCTGCTGAAAGAGAATATATTATTAATCTAAGAAGAGAAATAATGAAAGTTCCTAGATATAGGCGAACCCCTAAAGCAATAAAAGCAATAAAGCAGTTTATTGCAAAGCATATGCGGGTTCCAGATAGAGATTTGAATAAAGTAAAAATTGACAAATGGCTCAATCAAGAAATGTGGTTTAGGGGAATTCAAAATCCATTGGCAAAAATAAAAGTTAAAGCAAAAAAAGATGGTGAAAATATAATAGTTTCTTTAGTTGATATTCCTGAAAAAATAAAATTCCAGATGGTGAGAGAGGAAAAATCAAAGAAAGCTTCTGAAAAGGTAAAAGAAAAGAAAAAGCAGGAAAAGACAGAAGTTGAGAAACAAATTGAGGAAAAGCCTAAAAGCCCTGAAGAAATTGAGAAAGAGAAACAGGAAGAAAAGGAAAAGGAAGAGGCTGTTAAAGAAGCTGAAATCAAGCAGGCTGATTTAAGGGCAAAAGAGCAAAAACATGTTCAAAAAATAAAGCCTGCAAAAACAGAAAGAATTCAAAGAAAAGCCTTGCAAAAATAATTGTTCTTGAATCATTACAATAATAAAGACAACCAAGGTTTTCTTTATCAAACTTTCCTTTTAAGTACCAAAGGTTTTTTATCAAACTTTCCTTTTAAAAGGAAAATTTATCCTGATTTATTAGTTGTTTAAATTAATTTTAGATTAATGATATGTTTAATAACTTGATATTTATTTAATAAAAAATAGTAGCTCCTGCGTAAAAATCAGATAGAGATATTGCTATATTGATAAAAGACACCAAGGTTTCTTTTATGAAACTTCCTTTTATTAGGAAAAATTTATGCTTTATTTAAAGGTTATAATTGGCTAGAATATTAAAACGACTATGTAATGGGCTGGGCAATCTTGTTGCTCGACTAGCTGGATATTCAACCCTGTAACCTTTAAATTCCTCTGGAAGATTATGTTCTTTAGGTATGATTATTTTTCCAAGAGGGGATTTTAAATGAGCTTTTATTACTTGTTCGAAAACAGGTTTTTGATTGAAAAATCCTTTCCATTCAGGAATTCTTACCAGTGTTTCAACAGAAGTTACTCCATAATCCGAAATGTTTAAGTTCATATCTTTATTGTAATGTATGATTCTTCCTTGGAAACCATCTAATAATATTTTTGATAATCCTTTTGTTAATTTAGTTACAAAATCTAAACTTTTTTGTATTCCTTCATTACTTGTTGCACTATACCACTTTAACTGTTCTTCTTGCCTAGCTTTTTCATGAGTCATATATTTATCTACAAATATATCAAAAGCTTCGTTGAAAACTGGGTCTCTTAATTTTTCTTGTAAAGATTCTGCTTTAATTGTTTTTTTTAACATCTTAGAATTATTTAGCCCCTATTTATAAATATTTATATTGTTAATAAAATTATTTGCTAGTAAATAATCTTCGGGCCATAGCCCCAAAGCCTGACAGCTGCAGCTAATTCTGAGTTAGGATTTTGAGAGACAAATTTCCTTAAAGGAATTTTTTTTGCGTGAATATCTCGCGCTTGCTCAATTGCTTTTACACCTGCCTCAATTCCCCGAGGATGGCCAAGCAAACCGCCACCAAACTGAAGAATTACATCTTCTCCAAGTTCATCTAAGACATTTTCAATATCTCCAGGATGCAAACCTCCTGAAGCAACCATCCAAACCGGTTTTATATGATGCCAGTTTTGTCCAAGGGAAGGAATTTGCAAATTTGGTTTTGTTATTTTTTCCTGAAGAATATCTCTAATATATTTTGCTTCCCCATAATCTTCCATTTTTGCTAAAGGAGAACCTCCATGCATATTATCCACGCCTAGCAACCGATATAATTTTGCAAGAGCTATCATTGAAATTGAAAATCCGTAAAGTTTTCCTTTTCCATGCACTCCAGGACTATTATCTCTTGTCATAAAACCGTGCATTGCTCTGTGGGCATGAATTGCCAAGCCTGTATTCATTCTTCTAAAAGTATCGATTGCTGCAAATCCTGTTGTTACAACATCAATCATGCAATAAACTCCTTTATTCTTCTTTATTACTTCAGCATGTTTTTTCATTATCTCCATATTTGAATGAGTTATATTTGCCAAATAGAATTTTTTCCTTCCGGTAAGCTTTTCAGCTTCTCTTGCTTCTTTTAAAACAAGGGAAACTCGCTTATCAAAATGATTGAAAGATAAATTTGTTAGGTTTTCATCATCTTTAATTCCATCATAAGTTCCATTCCCGGAAGTGAATAATATTCTTGCCAGTTTTGCCTGTTCAATGTCTGTTCTGCCTATTTTTGGTTTTGGAACAGTTGCAACTAGCGGACCACGAGGTTTTTTTAATATTTTTCTAATTCCTTCAACCCCAAAAGCAGGGCCTGGAAATTTTGCAATCATTGCTTTTGGGAATTTAATATCATAAATTCTTAAACCAGAAAGCATTTTCATCCCAGCTATATTTCCAGCAATTCCAGCTAATAATCCGGAAATATTATCTAACTCAAATAACTCAATTGGATAAGCAATTTTAAACATAAAATTCTCAGAATCTAGATCGTAAGCCAGCGCTTTTTTTCTAAGCGCTAGAGGAATTCCAGAATCCTTTCCATCGTAGACTTTTGTCCATGTTCCTGTTGATGATTCAGCTGCAATAGTTCCTGCAGCTTCTTCGAAAAGCTGTTTAGAATTTTTACCTGCTTTTTTTGCTTCAGTTATTGCAGACTCGCTTAATTCTGCTTTTAAGAGAGTTATCACATAATTATCTTCATTTGCTGGTTTCCAGCCTTTTTTTGCTACGTAATTAAATTGAACTGCTATATAAAAAGAACCTACGGTTCTTCTTATGACCTCTCCCTTTTTTGAGATGGTTAAGAATTGCGTAAGATCACCTCTTTGAATATTACGTTTATTATATATTAATAATTATGCTCTTTAAAATCTTTTGCTAAACATTTAAACTGATGAGATAGATTGTTATGATCAGAACGAAGCTTTGCTAATTGAACTGAAGTTGTAAATACAATACCAATTAAAGTTAATAAAAGCGTTACTATAATATCTTCTGTTGCCCATGAACCTCCCATAATTTTTCTAATTATCTGATATAATATAAATAATCCAAATACAATTAATATTGTCATCAAAATTATTTGTGATATATCTATAAAATCATATTTAGTTTTCATTTTACTATTAGCCATATTACAAGAGCAGTTGCTATCATAAGCATAACTATCCATAGAATCCATTGCAGTATGTCATTTATTTTTGTGGGCATTTTTTCTCTTTTTATTTATAATACTTAATAACTTTAAGTTTATAATGTTTACTAAAACTAAATAATTATCTAAAAATATATCTTTATTATATAAATAATTTTAAAGCCTTATTTTATGTATTTTTATGGTAAATAATTTTGACCCAAATTTATCTGCACTTGCATCTTTTTTTAGGGCCTGCCCATTAATTTTATCTTTAGAAGACAGAGAGTGGCATGAAAGGTATCTGCCTTTAGAAGGCCGTGTTTTTGTTGCCGATTTCTCTATAGACAATCCAACAGATGAACAGATAGTAAAAAAAGGATTGTGGTATTTAGCATCCCAAAGAAATTTTTGTGATATTGGAATTAACGATGCGATTGTTGATGAAGATCAAAAATCTAAAGGCCAAGTATCTTCAAGAGATAGACCTTATCCATTTTCACGATATTCTAAGAAAAATGGTTTTATGTGGCCAATTAAGATAACTCCTACTAATCCTATATTCTTAAAATCATATAAACCTATTTCAATTAAAGGAAATCGTATACTTAGAAAAGATCATAGAGTAAGACAAGAATATGATCTTTCAGCTGTAGATTTGTTTTCAAGGTGGATGAATGGAGAAGTTCCAGAGGATTTTAGAGATCTTTTTGAAGATGACAATCAAAATCTTGCAAGGATATATGCGATCATTGGCGCAAAAACTTATAAAATCTCTGAAAATGAAAGAGTTTCACCCGAAATAAAAAAGATTGTTGAATCTGTAAAAGACAAAAATAGAAAAAATTTAGAAAAAGGAATTCCTATAGCAATTCTTGAAGAAGCTATAAAAATAGTAGCATGTTCCTCAGGTTTTAAACGTTTTAAAGCTAACTTTAAACCTGAAGAAATACCTTTTAGAGAGAGTTTTGAGGTTTTCGAAGAAAGAGAAAGAATTCGTAACAGAACCTATAGAATACTTGCAGAAACAGCTTATGATATGCGCTCTCATTATCCAAGATATGGTTGGGAAGTTAAAGACGGACTCGTTCATAGACAGGCGTATCGCAAATTAGAAAGATTGGCTTGTGAAAAAGGAGCTAATCCTTTAATTGTGGCAGATATACTCCAGGCACATATTCGTCGTTCAAAATTACATTTTCCTTATTATGTGGTTACTGAAGAACCTGAAGAGGAGAAAATAACTGAAGATGAAAGATTAAGGAGAATACTCTATGGTAGATCATATTATAAAGAGGAAAGATATGATGAGTTACGTTATAGGTCTGTGTATGGTGGGTTTAAAGAAGCTTTTGCAATGATTGGTGCATTTAATATATTAAAGCCAAAGATGGTAGTGCCTGAAAAGACCAATGAAGAAATAGGAAGACTTAGAGTAAGGCAATTTTTAGAAGGAAGTAAACCTTATTCTGCAGAATTTAATAGTATGGTTAAGATTATGGAAAATTATATGAGCAAGCGAAGATTCAGAAGTGTGGTAAAAAAATGGATAGAAAAGCATTTAGATCATAATTTAGACTGGGATGTAATTGATAAAGCTATTCCTCCAAATAAGAAGAGACTTAGGGGAGTAAATAGAGGAGTAAATTCATGGCATCCCTATTTTCCCAATTTTTGTATGAATGAACAACTGAATAGGTGTTTGGACGGCGTGTATCTGGAGTAAGGGGAAATGATAAATTTAGTAGGAAATTACAATAATATTATATTGCAGATTTTGGGAAAAGATTAATTATTGATGTTTTATCACAGGACCTTGATCAGTATCACTAATAAAATATCCTTGTTTATTAATCTTATCTCTTAATTCATCAGCCAGCTTCCAGTTTTTAGATTTTCTGGCTTGCTCTCTATCCTTAACTAGTTTTTTTATCTCATCGGGAATGTTAATCTTTGGTTTGTCTAGCAAATCTAAACTGAAAATACTATCCATTATTTTTATTGTTTGGTATTTTCCCTTTGCTTTAGGATCTCTTAATAAATTCCAAAGCACTTGAAGCGCTTTTGGCATGTCTAAATCATCTTCAATAACTTTTTCAAATTCAGCCAGATAACTTTTATTTACATTTTTATCATCTTTAAGTTCTTGACAGATATTTTTCAGCCTTTCATACGAATTTTTTGCAGCATTTAGATTTTCTAATGAGAATATTAAAGGCGATCTATAGTGAGTTGTCAAACACATATATCGATAATCTAATGGAGAAAAACCCTGAGAGATAATATTTTCCAGATAAATTACATTCCCTAATGACTTAGACATTTTTCCTTCTTTTACAGTAAGAAAACCAGCATGAAGCCAGTAATTAACAAATTTCTTTCCAGTTGCTGCCTCACTTTGAGCTATTTCATTTGTGTGATGGGGAAAAATTAAATCAACAGCTCCTGTATGAATATCCAATCTATTTCCAAGAGACTTCATTGACATTGCAGAACATTCTATATGCCAGCCAGGCCTTCCCTTTCCTATTTCAGTATTCCAGAAGTTGTCCCCATCTTCTTTTGTATAAAATTTCCAGAGTGCGAAATCGCGCATATTTTCCTTATCATACTCGTCATTCTTCACTCTTTCTTTATTCTTATCCTGCTTTCTTTTTTCTAATTGAGCAAGTTTTCCATAATCCTTGGATTTATTTATTGAAAAATAAATTCCATCAGAGGTTTTGTAAGCATACCCCTTATCCATAAGACTTTTTATAATTTTAACCATTTCATTTATTGATTCAGTTGCTCTTAATACATAATCGGGTTTCTTTATATTAAGAGAATCTATGTCCTGGAAAAATATTTTTTCATACTCTCTTGTAAATTCTTTTAAAGTTTTGTCATTTTTCTGGCTGGCCATTATTGTTTTATCATCCACATCTGTAATATTCATTACATGAATTACTTTATATCCAAGAAACTGAAGAGATTTTTTTAATAAGTCATTGAAAATATATGTTCTTAAATTTCCGATATGCGCATAATTATATACAGTTGGCCCGCAAGAATACATGCTTACACTTCCCTTTTTAATTGGAATAAATGCTTCTTTTTTCCTTGTTAGTGTATTATAAAGTTTTAGTTTTGAGGGCATGAAACTTAGAAGAATAAGTATTTTATTAAGTTATCGAATCAGTTATTTTCTTACATATCCAGTTCCTTTTGCTATGCAATTCCATCTATTATAGTCTGGATGATCTTCTCCTTCAAAAGTGTATTCAACACCAAAAACATACATACATTTTTGTCCTTCAGCTTCTGATTTTAATGCTTCATTTACTCTCCGCATTGCATTAATTTTTCCTTCTCCACGATTTATTCCTGCTATAATTATACCTGCCATTTCTAACATCGGGAATGTTTCAAGTCCGCCTGCATCTCTAAAACTTTGAGTTGTTAATTTTACTTCTAAGTTAGTCATTTTAATTTCATATAATAAAGGTATATAAAGATTTTGTTAAAAAATAATATATATTAATTATTCTGTCACAACTTCAACTTTGCCTTGATGAATTATAAGAGTGTGTTCAGATTGAGCAACAACTGACTTTGATTTTTCAATCAGCTGCGAGAACTGATGCAGAATACCTGCTTTTTCTAAATGGGAAAGAGAGATTAATGCTCGTGTGCCAAATTTTTTGACTAACCAACGAGAACAAAAAGGCAGCGTATTGTATGTTTCTGTAATATAATTCAATAATTCTCTTGCATTACTATCTCTTACGTTTCCAGGCCTAACTAACTCATAAATTCCAGATGGTTTTCCGTCATAAACCATTCCAGTGGCAGTATTTGGAATAATAAAAGGTTCAATTGCATAAATTCCATCATCTAATTTAGTTGTTTTACCATTATTATAGTTAGGTATTGTTATGCCTGCGTGCAAATTATTATTTTCTATGCTATGTCCTGAAAGATTTTTTATTGTTGTAAAATTAGCTTTTTCAGCTGTTTCATTTATTGAGCTTCCAATTTCTCCAAGACTTTTATTTTGTTTTGCAGCTTCAATTCCATTTTTGAGAGCTTCTTCACTTGTTTTAATCAGTTTTTTATTAGTTTCATTATTTTCTAAGTCAAATGATAAAGCATTGTCTGCTGTGAAGCCATTAATTGCAACTCCAAAATCTACTTTTATTAGCCCGGAAGCAAGAGTTTCATCATTATAGCTCGGAGTGTAGTGAGCAGCATATTCATTTATTCCTAGATTAACTGGAAAAGCTGGCTTTCCTCCTTGTTTTATTATTTCAGCTTCTATTTTTTCAGCAATTTCTAATAAAGGAACATCTTTTTTCACTATTTTCCTAGCGTATTCTCTGAGATTAGCAACTATTTTTCCTGCTTTTCTGATTGATTCAAGTTCTTTTTGTATAATCTCTTGGCCCTCCATTTAATTTTGGTTTAAGTGTTATTATAAATTCTTTTTCTACCCTATTTAAATCTGATTCTGGTACAGGTAAATAAAACACTCTATCATAAAGTTTATCTTGTCTATGTGACGCTAATCTTGATGGAAGTTCTATCGTCTGTCCAACATAAATTACCTCATCATTTTTAACAAGAAAATAAATACATGAAGGAAAAACAATCTCTTCAAATTCCATTAGATTATTAATCCCTCTTAATGTTTTTGGAATAGGAGAATGGTAATCCCTATCTTTGTTGCTATATAAGGTTATATGAAATGGCAAGTTTCTACCATCTGATCTTCGATATACATTTTTCTCAGCCAATCTCAGAAATTCTCCTTTTTTAAAGAGGGGTTCTCCATCAGTACTTATAATACAAGGAGCATAACCTGTAAATGCCCATTCTCTAATCTTTTTTGGGTCTAACCCTAAGTGTTTAGCAATATCTTCAACATTATATTTATATCCGTTAATTCCTTGAAAAGATGGAGTTGGTTTTGATAATTTTACTTCAAGTTTTCCTACTTTCTGTTTTATTTCAGCTAAACTTTCTCCTTCAAGTATTTTCATTAATTCTTCTTCATCAAGTGTCATTTTTACCTCAATCTTCTCTCTTTAGGAACGTAGTTCTTTAAAAAACCTTGGTTTCTGGCAATGCCAAAAAAGTCATTGTTATGCTTTATTATAATAAATCTTGAGTTTAGATCTTTATTATTTTGTTTTATATCTAAATCTAGATTATCTCCCTTTAACCATGAGTTTAATTGTTCATCAGTTATCTCAATAAAATTTTTAGTTATTTGCGATTTTATTTCAGGCATGTTTAATATGTCAAAACTCAATCTTATCCCATCTTTTTCTCCATCAAAAGTCTCTAAAGTTAATAGCTTAATTCCTATAGAATCAACATGAATTGTTTTTGCTAAATTGTTTAATTCATCTTTTGACAAGCTTCCTGAGAAAATTCTTATTTTGTCCTTTCCCGATTTGATAAATAAGTGCGGAAGCTGCGAAATTCCGTATTCTTTATCTAATAAACTAAGTATTTTTTTCTTTTTTGTCTTGTCTAGTAAGTCTATATGTGTCATTTTTTCTGTTTAATTTATTTCTCCAACTTTTTTAAGTTTGGCAATGAAAAAACCCTCTGTGTCATTATCCTGAGGGTAAATTCTTGCACATTTTTTAACATCTTTATGAAATTTAGTATTTTTCCATTCAGTTATTCCCTGCCTTGTTTTGAAACTTTTGGGAAGTTTAATATCTTCTAACTTTATGGATTCATGGTATGTTTCTAAAACATGAGAGATAATTGCTTCGTTTTCTTCAGGCGAGTGAGTGCAGGTGCTGTAAACTAACTCTCCATTTATTTTTAATACTTGCAGTGATTTAGTAAGAAGGGATTTTTGTATTCCTCCAAGTGATTTAATAATATTTTCAGAGAAATTTAAAGCTGTTCTTGGAGAACTTCTTATTGTTCCCTCTCCACTGCATGGGGCGTCAACAAGAATTTTATCAAAACTAAATTTAGGATTAAGGTTATTTAATTTCTTGCATAATTCTCTTCCATCCATTTGAGTTATAATTGTGTTTGTAACGCCACATCTCTGCAGATTAGTTGAGAGAGAAACAATTCTGCTTAGCTGTAAATCATTTGCAATTATTGTTCCTTTATTATTCATTCTTGCAGCTGCCTGTGTTGTCTTGCTGCCTGGCGCTGCTGCAATATCAAGAAAAATATCATTTTCATCTGGATTTAGAGCAAGAATAGGCATCATACTTGAGATTTCCTGTATGTAATAATAACCCAAGACATGTTCCTCTGCTTTTCCAAGTTCTCCTGGCAGTAAACTACTTTCAACAATCATTATTTCAGGATATTCTTCCTTGAATGGTTGCAAGATTTTCCATTTTTTTTCCAACCTAGTTTTCAATTCTTTAACACTCATCTTTAAAGTATTGCATCTAATAGAGTTAATAGTTGGCTTATTGCAGTATTCACAGAACAATTCATAATCTTTCTCATTATTTAAAAGATCTTTCATCCTAGCAATAAACTCTGGATGTGCTTTTGACATTGGATTTTCAATTCTTTGAGGCATGAAAAATAAAGAAAAAGAGCGTATTTAATTGTTGGCATATTGTTATGAGAATAATCTAGATTAAGTAGTTCCAGCGAATAAATGAAGGAAAATTATAGTGAAGATTCAAAAATATTCTTGAATTACTACAATAAAAAATTTCTCGTTTAAGAGAAATTTAACTTTATTTATTGTTTATTATCTCAATTTGAATTAATATTCTTTTAGGTGATTAGTTTCTATTATTATATTTTATTATAATATTTTCAAAGGCAGTTTTACTTTAGCATAGAATAAAGGAGAATCTTGCTCTTTGTTGTGTTCATATTCTTTACTATAAACTGCTTTTTCATAATCTTCTTCTGTTTTTGGGTTTATTCTTTTTTTAGAATCGCTCCTTATTTTTAAATCTCCAAAAAATCCCTGCCTTACTGCTTTATTTACAAAATATAATCCAAGGCCCTCGTTTCTTACATACTCCTCTTTTTTTACCCCTTCTTTTCTATAACCTCTTTTCAATAAATCATTTAATTCATTAGCATCAATAGGAGAAGATATTTGATTTTCTATTTCAAATGTTAATCCTTGGTCTAGTGTAAGTTTTGCATGAATGTTTGAATATTTATTTGCGTATTGTATTGAATTTCCTAACAGATTTGAGAATATTGTTGAAAATGCCCCCGGATTTGTTATTGTTTTTTTATCTTTGTCGTCATTTCTATACTCAAGGCTCAATCCTTTTCCCCTTCTTACAGCATCATGAGTCCATACTTTAAAGACTTCGTCAATTTTGTAAGCTGGATAAAATTCTTCTGATTCTTGGGCTACTTCTTCAGGGGTAAGGTTGCTTAGATCTAGAATTTTTGTCATATCTGCAACTCGCCTGCCAGCACTCATCATTTGTTTTAAACTGCCCTTAAATCTGAACATCCTTTCTTTTAATTCTTCAGGGATTAAACTACCATAATCTTTCTCTAGTTCATCTAAGGTCTTTTTTATTTCATGAATATAAAGATCAAGAGTTGAAGCTGGGCTTCTTAAGTCATGTGCCAGAAGCTGCTTTATTTCTCCATGAAACTCTAATTCTCTTGCAAATTCTCTTTCTAATCTTGTTACTGGAGTGTTTCTGTCCATTTTGATTTTTAAAATTAATTTTTATTACAATTGAGCTTATAAATCTTATGATTTTCAAGTGTTACTGGGGAGTTAAGGATATTAATTTAGCAATGTTTATAACCTTTAATTATTTTATTTTGTTGTGGTAAACATATGGAATCCCGATTATGCAGGAAATCCTGATAATGCTTTTTATGTTCATTCCTCTAGACTTGTTGGTATGGATTGGAAGGAATTCAGGAAAATGTATGGAGGATTAAATGAAGAAGTTAGAAAGGAGTTTGACAGTTATTTATTGCAGGTTGAACATATGAAAACTTGGGAATATTTGAGGATGTTAGATCAGCATGAAAAAAGCCGAGGTAAAAGAATATTTATTAAATTTGGCTGTTTAGAGGGTTGTGTTGCTTAAAACTCGAAACTTTTACAATTCAACAAATTCTGTTTTTACCTGCTTTAACGATGTTATTGAAATTATTTTTGAGAAATTATATTTCTTAATTGCATGTTTTGTCCATTCATAATATTCGTCAATATCTTTTGTTCTTAGTTTTATCAACAATTCATAATCTCCAGTACATATATCAATACTTTCAACTTTTGGATCTTTTGCTATATCTTTGCAAATAGATTCTGGATTTCCATAATTTTCTTCTGTGAGATTTACAAGTATGTATGTGCAGTGGCCTTCATTTATTTTTTTATAGTCAAATACTGCTTTATATGACTTGATTGCCCCCTCTTTTTCCAATCTTTTTATGTTGTAATGAATTGTTGTTGCCGGTTCTTTGATCTTTTTGGCTATTCTTGCTATTTGCGGAGTGCAGTATCCTTGCTTGAACAATCCAATTATTCTTGGTTCTATGTTTTTCATTTTTTGATATTTTATTAAAATTGAATAATATTCAACTATTTATATATTTTTCGGTTAATATTTGAATAATCTACAATTAAGTATATTAAGGTAAGGTTTCATTAAGTTATATGAAAAATCAAGAATTAATACAAATGAGAAATGAAATAGATTTAATAGATGGAACTTTAATGCCCCTGTTAAATAGAAGAGCAGACATAGCTAAAGCTATTGTTGAGATAAAAATTAAAGAAGGTATGCCTGTTTTTAATAGGGAAAGAGAAAATGAAATTCTTTCAAAAACTAATAAATTTGGTAACTTTAAGTTTGTAAAGTCTGTTTTTCTAAAAATACTCGAAGAATCAAAGCAAATTCAGGAGGAAAAATGGAAATAGGAATAATTGGGTTTGGAAGTTTTGGAAGATTAATGGCAAAACATCTTAAATCTAAGGCAAAAGTGTTTGTTTTTGACAATGTAAATAAAGAAAAAGAAGCAAATGAAATGGGAGTTAGTTTTATACCAATAGAAAAGGTTGCTTCTAAGCAAATTGTTATACTTGCAGTTCCTATGGAAAATATTGAAGAAGTTCTTGTTAAAATTAAAGATAGTTTGCAGAAAAATGCTCTGGTTTTTGATGTATGCTCTTTGAAAATATTTTCTTGTGAACTTATGAAGAAAATTCTTCCTGAAAGTGTGGAGATTATTGGAACACATCCTTTATTTGGACCACAGTCGGCTCCAAATTCAATTGAGGGAATGAAAATTGCGCTCTGTAATGTTCGTGTAGATAATGAAACATTTGATTTAGTTAAAGAATTTTGCAAATCTCTAGGGCTTAATGTATTTGTGACAACTCCTGAAGAACATGACCGACAAATGGCTTTATCACAAGCATTAACTCATTTTATTGGGCAGGCTATGAAGAATGCGGATATAAAAAGAATTGAATTAAGTACAAAAACCTTTGATAAGTTAATGGATGTTGCAGAGATAATTGGGAATGATACTCCCGCATTATTTAATAATATGCAAACAATGAATCCCTTTGCTGGAGAAGTAAGGCAAAGGTTAATGAATGAATTAAATAAAATTGATGTGGAGTTAAAATGAGTTCGTTTTTATTTGAAGCCCATGTTTCAGCAATAACTGATGCTTTAATTAAGGCCTTGCCTAGATTACGAAAAGAGTTTGGAGAGTCTTTGAGTCTTGAAGAAGTTACGGATACTATTGGCACTGGGATTTTAATGCATAGTTCTTTTGAAAATAGTTTAGGTGGAGGGTTAGGTATTTTAACATTATATAAACAAGCATTGGAAGAAAATAAAAATCCTCTAAATCCTCCATATTTTGGAGAGGGGATATAAATTTAGAAAATAGTTAAAACTCTGCCAAACTCTTTTGATTTTTGGCTTGTTTTTCAATTAAATCATTAACATTAATATTAAAAACCTGGAAAATATTTTCAACAGCTGGAAGAACCTGATTTTTTAAATAATAATCTATATCATAAGGTTTTGTTTCATCTGGCAGAAATGCCCGATCTCGCTTAAGTGCTTTTTTATTGTCACTTTCAGCAATATAATATTCAATTAACATGCCCTGATTGACAGGCATGCCTTCTGCAAGCATTTTTCTTGCAATTGTTACATGAGGTGTTACTGCTTTGTATTCTGAAAGAGGCTTTTTCAGCTGAGTCCTGATTATTATCTTATTTTTTTCAATTTTTCTTTCTTTTATCTGCTTAATTAATTGTTTTGTAAGCTCTAAAGCTGCTTTTTCATTTCCATCTTTAAGAATTTTTTCAAGAACTTTATTCTGAAGTTCTCTGGCGAGGTTGCACCAGTCTCGCCTTACTGTTTCAAATCCTCTAATTTTTAATTTTCCTTCATGGTTTATTAAAGCATATTTCTTTTTTGCCCCAAATTCTCCTTTTCGTGTTGTAACCCAGATTCCTCTTTTGTAAAAATCCTCTAATTCCAGTTCCATTATTCCGGGAAGCTTGGAATTTATTTTTTTAAGAAATTCAAGTGCTTGAGAATTGGTTTTTTTACCTATTTCTAAAGAAAGTGAATCTGTATCGGAATAAATCGCTTTAAAGCCCGATTTTTCAGCTTTTTCAATAACTTCTTTCATAAATTTTCTTGATATTGCTGTTGCCGATGCAGAAGCTTCTGGGCAGTAATACCTTGCTCCAAAAAAACCCTGATATCCATAAGAAGCATTTGCAATAAGCTTGAAGGCGTTGCTTCTTGCTTTTAATATTGGCGAAGGATGCGATTTATATTCGACCTTATACTGCTTTCTTAATTTAATCACTTCTTCAAGCATCTGCGGGAAAAATCCCTTTTCTTTTGTGAAGAAATATTTATTCTTGCCTGTATCTACTTCCAAAGCATTTTTACCTTTATCTTTTATTAGCTTATCTGACTTTTCACCTAGAAAAGTTGATCTTGATAAATTAAATGTTGAAATAATACTCGGCCAGTAACTTGTAAAGTCAAACATTACAATATTCTCATAGAGTTTTGGTATTGGCTGTAAAACAAATGCTCCCTCATATTTTTCCCTTGATCTTCGTTGAGAAATTTCATCGTGCAACGGCTTTCTTTCAGCTATTTCATTATATTTATATAAATTATGAATAATGTAATGCTCAACATTTGCTGACATGCCGTCTCTTGAAATATTAAATAAAGGTTCTTGCATTAACTTTGAGAATTCTACCATATCTGGCCAGGATTTCATAAATAACTTATATGTAAGAACAGCATCCTGAAGGTTATATTCAAAAAAATTCCTCCATTCTTCCTCTTTCATTTTCTCACTTCTCTTGAATTCATGAACGACTTTTTTCTCTCCAAGAAGTTCGTTTGCAACATCTCCTAAACCCAGGGTTTCTGATTGTAAATATTGAGAATAGGCTGTTTCAATAAATTGGTATAAGTCAATATGAGTAATTCCAGATATTCTTCCTTTTGGATTTACTCCTCCTGAGAATTTTGGAATTGAATTATCAATTCCAAGGCTTAATTTGATTTTTAGCTTTTCACAGCGGGATTTTAAATAAGGAAGATCAAAACCGTCTGAAAAATACCCCGTTAAAACATCTGGATTTACTTTCTTGAAATATTTTATAAAATCTTCAATCATGTCAGTTTCATTGCTATAACACTCAACATAATCTGGCATTGAAGGTATTTTCTTGCATGTTAAAACTTTTTTAAATCCTTCACTAACAAGAGAAATCATCAAGATTTTTCCTTTGCCAATTTCGAAATCATCTGTTTCAAGGTCAAATGCCAGGATTTTTGGAATAAATAATTTTTCATTTGTTTTTTCACTTTCAAGTTTTGTTATTTTTTCAGCTTTAATAATAATATCAGCATCTAAGCCACTACCTATACTTCCAAACTCACCAGAATTGCTTATTTCCTCACCTTCTAATTTATACCAGTAGCTTGGAATAAGCTGTTTTTCCATAATATACCTAGTTATATAATTAATATCTAGTTCTCTTATTTTTTCTATTTCCTTATCATATTCTTTGGATATTTTTTCAGATAACTTTCCGGCATCTTTATGGTTTGAAATAAATATTTTTATTACCTTGATTTCTTTGCCTAGAAATTTTTTGCTTTTTATTTCTGTTTTAATAACTTTCGCTGGGCGAGAATCATCTTTTATAGTTATTTCAAGCAATTCTTTCGCTACTTCCTCTGCTTTTTTATCACTTATTTTTTCCTTTAAAATTGCCCAGAAATAAACATCGCATTTGTCAATTACTACAGCTCTTTTCTCTTGTGATGTCTTGCCAGTTACCTTTATATAATTCCTGCCTTCAAAGTCAAATGAGTCGTAATCTATGGGCATGAAGTCTATTACTACCATGATAATAAGAAAGAAATAAGAATATTAAAAGGTTCTGATGTTTATACTTTTCCTTCTAATCTTTGCTTAGCTCTTGAAACATATTGTTCAATTGCACTTACATTTGTTCTTTTTCTTTCATCAATACCTGATTTAGAACAAACATAATCTGATATATCTGGAAAATACCCTTTTTCTGTTTTTAATTCAGCCTCTCTAAATTCTGGAAATGTATCCATTAACCTAAAATAAGTTTTAATTAACTCGTATGTATTACAAAACCCCTCTCTCCATTCTCTTTGGTTAGGATTGTCAGAAGCCATGCCTCTAAAACCATTTAATCCTACAATTAAATTTGCAGCAATATCTCTAAACTTGCTAGAACCTGTAGCTTCTTTTTCTACTTCTTCCCATTTCTTTATATATTTTTGATATACTTTTTGGTATAAGTCCGTTATCATTTAGATAAATTATAGTAGAGGTTTTTAAACCTTTCTCCATTAGTTATTATATAGTAGTTACATATAGAAAGGTTTAAAAATGGGAAAATACTTGAGAGAATATGGTATCCAGACAGCAAAAAAAGGAAATGCAGGAATATATTGCTTCAGCATTAGAAGGTTCTAGTTCTTATATAGAACCAAGAAATAGAATTATTTCAGGAATTAATTCGAATTATATTTTAATTGGTGAAGGTGCAACTAAAGGTTTAGTAGTTATGGTTGATCAACCTTATCCTAATCAAGCTTTAGAGGAGTTTTATAATAAAGCATTGAACCAGAGGTTGAATCCTGCTTTTGTTTTTTTTAAAGACGGAAAAACATTTTTCAGAAGTGCTATGGCCGGCAAGGATGCAACAGGGATAAAGTCTAAAAGACGTAAACAAAAAGATGAATTAGGCTTAAAAGAATATTCTAATGAAGAATTAAGAAGGATGATTTCATTCAGGCCTGAAGAAGAATTTGCCAAGTCTGTTCAACCTTTTGTTCAATATTATCAGCCTGAATCTGATAGGCTTGAACAAGGCATTGTTTCTTATAAATTTGAACCAGTTGTTTTTGATTACAGCCATATCCCTCCTAAAGAAAGGTGGTATACATCAGAACAAGATGAATCAACAAAATTAAGAATTTGGACAGATAGAAATTTTAATTCAGGAAAATTAAAATTAGAAGAGGGATTATTGGTTTCTGCTTAATTATTTTTTAAAATATATAATATAAAATTTTTCTTTTAGGAAAAATTTTGCATGATTTATTAGATATTTAATTTAGGTTTAATAATTGTAACTTTTATTTTTCCAGTTAATTATTTATACTATTCTTTACTTAAACTTCTATATAAAATTATAGAAAAATGGGACTAAACATACGAGATATCGTGCCGAGAAGGCAACTTGAACACGGAGAATTAAAAGGAAAAGTAGTAGCTGTTGATGCATTTAATGCTCTTTACCAATTTTTAAGTTCTATAAGGCAGTATGATGGAACTCCTTTGCAGGATTCAAAAGGGAGAATAACAAGCCATCTTTCTGGATTGTTTTACAGAAATGTTGCTTTATTGTCTGAAGGAATAAGATTAGTATATGTTTTTGATGGAAAGCCTCCTGAAATGAAAGCTGGAACAAACCAAGGAAGAATTGAGAGAAAAGATATTGCAAATGAAAAATATAAAGAAGCAAAAGAGAAAGAAGATTACGAGGCAATGAAGAAATACAGCCAGCAAAATATAAGACTTAGTACAGAAATGATTGAAGAAAGCAAAGAATTGCTGATGGCAATGGGAATTGCTGTTGTTCAGTCGCCTAGCGAGGGTGAAGCACAAGCGTCTTATTTCGTAAAGAATAAAGAGGTTTATGCTGTTGCTTCGCAGGATTATGATTGCTTGTTATTTGGAGCGCCAAGATTAATCCAAAATTTGACGCTGTCAAGAAAAAGAAAAACAGTTTCCGGATATGTTGAGATTTTTCCAGAGATTATTGAATTAGAAAAAGTTCTTAATAGCTTGCAAGTAAATCATGATCAGCTGATTTCTCTTGGCATTTTAGTTGGAACTGATTATAATCCTGGAGGTATTCACGGAATTGGCCAGAAAAAAGCCCTTCAGCTGGTGCAGAAATTCAAACAGCCCGCCTTGATTTTCAAGCAGTATGAGGAACTTGATTCGGAATGGAAGAAGATTTTTGAGATGTTTAAGAAACCTAGCGTTGATAAAAATGCAGAAATTAATTTTCCAAAGATAAATGAAGAGAAAATAAAAGAGATTCTTTTAGAGCACGAATTTTCAGAAGAGAGAATTAGCAACAGTCTTGAGAAATTGAAAGAGGCTAAGGAAAAAGGAAGCCAGAAGACGCTTTTCTGAAAATATTACAATAATTTTACCCGATTTTTAAGTTAAATTAGATATGTTAAAATTACAAGTCTCTATAGCTTACTCATTTAAATAATGGAGGGAGATGGGATGATTTCAGATAAGGTTTTGAAAATAAGTAATCTAAAATTTTTCTATGTAAAAAATTTATGCCTAATTTAGAGCTTAAGTTATTATTGATCTCTATTCTGTTATGTATATTACTTACGATTTAATTCTTTATAATTAACTAAACTTTATATATTGGTTTTTACTATTTATTTTATGATTCCAAAAAGCTTTGATGTGCTAGGAAATATTGCAATTCTTAAGTTTCCTGAAGAAACTAGAAAAAGTGAAAAATTAAAATCTGCAAAGCAGATATTAAAAGTGCATAAAAGCATTACCACTGTTTTGGAAAAATCTGATAAAATTAAAGGAAGATTAAGGACATTTAAGACAACTTATCTTGCTGGGATTAAAACAAAAATAGCTTCTTATGTTGAGAATGGATGCAGATTCAGGTTTGATGTTGAAAAAACATATTTTTCTCCGAGGTTAAGCAATGAGAGAAATCAGCTGGCAAAGAAAATAAAGAAAAATGAAAAAGTCTTGGTTTTGTTTGCAGGTGTTGCACCATTTGCTATAGTTATTGCAAAACTGGCAAAGCCGGAAATAGTTTATAGTGTTGAAATTAATAAAAATGCCAGTAAATGTGCTGAAGAAAATGTCAAACTGAATAAGTTGCAGAATATTAGGGTTATTCAGGGAGATTCTAAGAAAGTTATTCCAAAGTTGGTTAAGCAAGGAATTAAATTTGACAGAATAGTCATGCCAAGAGCTCAATTAAAAGAAACTTTTTTGACTTTTGCCTTGAAAGTTATTAAAAAAAATGGAATAATTAATTATTACGGGTTTGGAAAGCAAGAAAGCGAGATATTAGATGAAATTGAGAGAGATGTTAAGAAGGCTGGGAAGAAAATTAAAATAATAAATATTAAAAAAGCCGGGAATATTGCTCCTTATAAGTATCGCTGGAGAGTGGATTTTAAGGTTTTGAATTAAAATTCAGTCAATAAAAAGAAATAAAGTAGTTCTAGCGAAAAAATAAGTTAAAGGTATTAATGTATTTCAAAAAGTTTTTGAATCAATATAAGACTAAATTTCTCTTTTGGGAGAAATTTAAACTTAGTTATTGGCTGGTTAAGCTAAGCAGTTTTATTAATCTTATAATCTATTATCAACTACTTTTTCTAATGATTTTACAACAAATATATTTAAAAACATCTTTAATTTTCTGCTATTCTACTGAATTATTAAAATGCAATTTGAAGATATTAAAAAAGAAAGTGATAAAACTGAAAAGAGCCAGCTGAAATTTAATGCTGACGGAAGCATTGATTTGCCGGATAGTGTTAAGGAAGATTTGGAAAAACAGAAAAAAGAGATGAAGGAACTGGATATCTGGGATGACTTAGATGAAAATACTGGAGATGAGGAAAAAGAATATAATTTAAACGATAATGTCTCCGGATTTAATCTTTATTCACAAAATTCAAGGCTTAATCCTTTGATGTTTTCAAACAATAAAACACAGGAAGATGTTGTTAGTGAAGTTATGGATCTTATTCAAAAGGGGAAGAGAGTCATTTTTATTAAAGGTGTGTGTGGTACGGGCAAGTCAGCTATTGCGTTGAATCTTGCAAAAAAATTAGGAAGGGCAAGCATTATTGTTCCTGGCAAGGCTTTGCAGAAGCAATATATGGAGGATTATTCAAAGCAAAAATATGTTTTGAAAGATGACCATAAAAAACTAAAAATAAAAGTGATTACAGGAAGGAATAATCATCCTTGCTTGTATAAAAAGGGAGTTAGCGCTGATGATTCTGAACTGCCGTGTAAAATTGAAATAAACGAGAAAAATCTGGAAAAATTAAAAGAATATTTAAAAGAGAATCCGAGAATAAAAAAAGATTTGGCGTTGAAAAATATAAGAAGAATATCTATTGCTCCTGTTTGCCCGTATTGGTCTCCAATTATTCCTTATGAGATGGATTATCCTTTGGAAGCTGAGAAAAGGGAATATAGGGGATTGAGAGGAAGAAGATTTAGAATTTATAACAGAGAAAATGGATGCAGATATTATAATCAGTTTAATTCTTACCTGGATTCAGAGGTAATTGTTTTTAATTCCATGAAATACAAGCTAGAAATGCTTATGAACCGCAAGCCGGCTACGGATGTTGAAATAATTGACGAATGTGACGAATTTCTTGATAGTTTTGCAAATATAAACAGAATTAACCTCACAAGACTTTTAAATACTCTAATAAAACTTTATATTGATGATGACAGGGCTGAATTTGTAATTAAAAAATTGCTGGATTCTGTGAATAAAATTTTAAACGATGATTATACTGGAGAACTTATACTCAGAAATGATATAACTGAAATTAAAAAGACAGAAATTTATAATATCCTAAAGATTTTTTCAGATTATAAAGATATTTTCGAATTAGTTGATGAAGAAAATTACTGCTTAACTGTTTTGGAGACTGCCCTGGAATTTGAAGATCTGATTGATGAGGCATTTGTAAAGCTTTATCATAGTGAGAGAGGTTTGATTGCTGAAGTAGCTGCAACAAACCTTGCAAAAAAGTTTTTTGAAATGCTGGATAAAAATAAAATACTAATTTTAATGTCCGGGACAATCCACTCTCCGAGTGTTTTAAGAGACATTTTCGGAATTAAAGATTTTGAAGTAGTGGATGCTGAAGTTTTAACTCAGGGGAAAATTGAAGTTAAGAATACAGGCTTTGAAATAGATTGCAGGTATGAAAATTTTAAAAACGGCAAAGCAACCAGAGAAAATTATTTAATTGCATTAAATAAAGCTGTTGAACAGGCTGTAAAGCCTATTCTTGTTCATGTAAATTCTTTTAACGATCTTCCTTCTTATGAAGAGAAATTTAAATATGGTTTAATCGAATTAATCACGGGACAGCAGCTTAAAGATACTCAATGGGAAGATAAGGAAAATAAGGAGGTAGAGAAATTTAAAAGCGGAAAAATCAGTGTTTTATTCACAACTAAATGCAATCGTGGAGCTGATTTTCCCGGAGATCAGTGCAGAAGCGTGATTTTCACAAAATATCCTAACCCTGATGTAGATTCAATATTCTGGAAAATTCTTAATAAAACACACAAGCATTATTACTGGGAGTTTTACAAGGACAAAGCAAAAAGAGAATTCTTGCAGAGAGTTTATCGTGGAGTTAGAAGCAAAGATGACTGGGTTTATGTTTTATCTCCCGATAAAAGAGTTTTGGATGCTGTTAAGACAATGAATGTTTAATAAAAAATTTAAAATTTTATAAATACCCCGGTATATTTTATACCTCTTTTTGGTATAAAACTTACCATAAATAATTTATAGTATATAATCTATAAAAAAATATTAAAGCTTAATATATCTAGTGTGAAAATCGGGGAAGAATATGGTTATATTTCAAAATTATTCTTGAATCAACACTATACTAAATAATAAAGACAATCAATGGTTTTCTTTATCAAACTTTCCTTTTATTAGGAGAAATTTAACATAATTTCAAGTAGTCACTAGTTTCTTAAGGTAAATGAGGTGTTTTGATAACTTATAGTTTTTATATATTTTTGTAAAAAGAGATTTCATAAAGAGAATTATAAATTCTTTTTATTTTATATATCATAATATTTATATACTATACTGCCAATATTTGAATATAAAAAGAGAATAAAAGAGGATGAGAATTAGCAAATTTGCTCTTAGTTTAATAGTTGTATTTATCTTTACTTTAGGATTATCTGTAGCTGTTTACGCAGTTGACGACTTGATGGCTTTGCAGGGAAATGTGCAACAAAGCGGGGTTAATCTGGCTTCTGGAAACCTGACTGTTTATATTTTTGATGCTTATAGCAGTGGAAATGTTGTTTATAATTCAACCACTGATTTTTTTAATTCTATTTCAAGCGGAAAATATGATGTAATGCTTGGAAATGGCTCGCAAACATTAAGCCTTGAATACGGAAGAACATATTTTCTTGAAATGTATGTTAATAATGAGAAGCTAAGCTTTAATGGCTCAACAAGGCAGGTATTCCAGAGTTCTGCAGGCCAGATTAATGGCAGTTTTATTAATCCAAACCAGATAAATACAACCCATATTTCTGGAAACATTTCTTTCACACAATTATCTGGATACGAAAATATTGTTTTAACAAATAAATCCTCAACATTATCTGATGGCTACAACATTACAACTGGCGCTGGGGGATGGTTTAAAGGGCTGTTTAATTGGATTATAAACTCAACATCATCCCTTTATTTAAGCTTTAATGGAACAACTTTAAGTTTTAATGAAGCGCAATTAAATTCAACTATTGACTCTAGAGTTAGCTGGGGAGGATATATAATTTCATCAGTAAGCAATAACACATTCTCTCAAATAACAAACAATACATTCTCTTTAATAACAAATAACACATTCTCTCAAATAACAAACAATACATTCTCTTTAATAACAAATAATACACTCTCTCAAATAACAAATAATACACTCTCTCAAATAACAAATAATACTTTCTCTTTAATAACAAATACAACATTCTCAACTATTGGTAATAACACAATTTCAACCATAGGAAATTCCACCTTTTCTTTAATTACAAACACAACTATTTCAACAATTGGGAATAATACTTATTTAAAAATTACAGACAATAATCTTTATCTTAATTTCACGCCTTCTGGTACAGTTGACTTTAATAGGGGATGGCAGTCTGGAGGGCTGACAATAAGCAACGGAAATATTTTTGCTCAAACAGGTTATTTTTATAATATAACTTCACTAGCCGTAAATAATCTTAATGTAAATGCGAGCATAATTCCTGGGACTGGATTTGATTCAACATTTGATATTGGAAACGTGACTTCTAGATGGAGAGATGCCTTTTTTACAGGTGTTGTTAATGCCTCAACATTCTCGGCAAAATATCTGAATGCAACAACAGAAGCTTACATTAATGGCGCTGCTGTTAGCACTTGGCTTTATAACCAAACAACGCCCGCATCAATAATCGGCAACTCATCTGTAAGTAATCTGATTAACAATACTTTTTCTCCAATATCTAACAGCACATTTTCATTAATTACTAATACTACCTTTTCAGAAAGAATTAATGCAACTTATCCATTTATTTCAAATTTTTCAATATCAAAAACAATTAATGAAACTTTATCTGAAAGAGGAAATGCAACTTATGTAAAGTTAGGTTATAATCCATTCAACCAAGACCTTAACACATCAGATTCTGTTATCTTCCAAAATATAACTTTAACAGGGAATTTGACTCTTAAAAGTTCTTTTATGAATAATACACAAGTAATTTTCATTAACAGTCCTACTAACGGTGAATTAGTAGATGGATTATATTTAACAAAAACAGCCGATGCAAGCAGGAACTGGATAACTTGGAATCAAGGCGCATCTGGTTTAGCAGATTGGAGAATTGGCATGACTAGAAATTCTATAGGAGGTTATTCTTTATCTTTTTATAATGCTAATGGCTCTACGTCAAATGCAACAAATCCTGGATTAGAAGTTTTAAGATTAACTGGTTATACTCAAGCTGGAAATGTTATTATTCCAAATGGGAGAGTAGGAATAAATATAACCTCTCCAGCAGCTGCTTTAGATGTAAATGGGGGAATTATTGGAGCAAACATAACTTCAACAGGAAATTTAACTATAAGCGGGAATGCAACATTTTTAGATAGGGTTGGAATAGGAACAGCAAGTCCTGCAGCAACTTTAGATGTTAATGGAGGAGATATAAGAGTTAATGGAGAAATTGTTACTAATAATTATAGCAGAATAGTTTTAACAAGACCAGACCAATTAGCAAGCGGAAATGTTTTAAATATAATTAATTATGGGGCAAATCAAAGCGACCAAACAAATTTAGGGATATCAACAACTAATACTACAATGATTTTTACAAATATTGGAAGTCCTGAACAGGTTGCTTTTGCAATAGGAACAAGAGGTTCTTCTCCTTTAGTATTTTCTACAAATAATGCAGAAAGAATGAGGATACTTTCTGGAGGGAATGTGGGGATAGGAACAACAACTCCTGCAAAAACATTAGAAGTTGCAGGACAAGCTCAAATTAGGTCTACATCTCCTGAATTATATTTTAATGATACAAGTGCAACAGGGCAAAATTATAGATTATCAATGTTTAATGATGATTTTTTGCTTCAAGATTGGAATGGTGCAAATACAATATTCCAAATGAATAATACCAGAATAGTTTTTAATAAAAATGTTGGAATTGGGACAACAACTCCGAAAGCAACTTTAGATGTTAATGGAAATTTAACTATCACTGGGAATTTAACAATTACAAACGGAACAACTGATAATGTTATATTCTATGCTAATCCTGTAAATTCAAGAGTTGGAATAGGAACAGTAAGCCCTGCAAATAATTTGAATATTCTTGCGGGGGCTGTTTCAAATATAGTTAATATATCTTCAAACGGGGCAAATAGAGAAGGAGATATAATATTAGGAAGAACAACAGGATATTTTGTATCATCAACTCCAGGAGGTTTTATTTCTACTGCGGATACTTTGTCAATTGTCTCTGCAAACCATATTTCTTTCGGCAATTCAAGTTCTCTTGTTGAATATGCAAGAATTACGGGAGATGGAAAATTCATTGTTTCAGGAACTGTAAATATCACTTCAAATTTAACAATAAGGAATAGTTTTTTTGTTAATGGCTCTAATTTACGATTAGGAATGGTTAATGCGCCAGATAATAGTGTTGTCCATATAAATGGAAGTGCTATTGGAAATGGAAATGCAATTACCTTAGGAAAGGCAGGACCAGGAAATTGGGGTTTAGATAGCACTGGGGCTTTGATAGTTATAATTGGAGGAGATGATGCTGTAGCTCGTGATGCAGGAATTGCATTTAGAGATGAAAGAAGCAATAACATATGGAGCATAAGAAATGATGTTTCCGAGGGGAGAAAATTAAAAATAGGTTATGGGGGTACTGTAACCGATTTGCTTATTTTAGTTAATACGACAAATCTTGTTGGAATTAATGTTCCAGACCCTGCAGCAACCTTAGATGTAAATTCAACTTCAGGATTAGGGGCATTTTTAGTAAGAAATAATTCAAATAATTTATTCTTTATTAATGCCACTACAGGTTTTTTGGGAATTGGAACAGCAAATCCAACATCAACATTATATGTTAATTCTTCTTATGGAAACGGAGCATTTCTTGTTCAAAATGATTCAAATCCAAATTTATTGTTTGTAAATGGCTCAAGTGGATTTGTTGGGATAGGAACTGTTTCGCCAAGACAGAAGCTTGAAGTAGCCGGCAACGTTAATGTCAGCAATCATGGAAGCAATATTACATTAGGAAAAGGCCAGATGTACTGGGATAATCCAAACAACAGGCTTGTTATTAGGGTGAGCTAATGATTATTTACAAAATAAAAAGGAATTAAAATGTTTTATAAATTAGAACATTTGTTCAAGAAATTAGAACAAGAGAAAGAAAAGATGAAGAAAAATAAAATAATATCAGTTAATAAGTATAATAAATTAGGCAAAAGTATTTCATGGTTTCAAGATATTATGAATCATTACCATACTAAATTTCTCATTAGAGAGAAATTTAACCTTATTTATTTGGCTAGTTAAGTTTATTAAATTTATAAAATGGGCGTGAAAAATGGAAAATAAATATGAGAATATTTATTTAATTCGGAATCCAAATAAAGAAAGGATAAATAATTTGCCAGAAAATTCTATCGGGCTAATTTCATTAAATAACTTTGAGAGTGATGAAAATATGACCTCAATCCTTGGTGGATGTAGGTCTATAAAAATAATTCCTGGATGCTCTTTTGGAGGAAACAGGTTTTTATCTATGAAGTGCTTATCAAAAGTTAATATAACTCTCGATTCGGCTTTTGCTAGGTTCGAAAGAATTTTGTCAGTTGCACCTATAGGTATTTTTTTAATGTCAAAACCCTCTTTGATCAACAATTCAGTCAGTCCAACAGGTATATTTTCATCAGAAATAAGCTTTGGTTTATTGGAAGAGGACATATTTCTCATCTTCCACAAGCTTAGAAGCATAGTTCAAGACAGAGAAAATAGCTTCTTTATTGAGTTGCGGGAAATAATTTTTTATAATCTCCTCAATAGTTATTCCGCTTCCAAGAAGCTCCAATACCTGCCATACCATAATTCTAGTATTCTTGAATACAGGCTTTCCGTGGCATATTTCACTATCTACAATAATATAATCATTTATTTCAATTCTCATAAAGCAATTAAGTCAGAAGAAGTATTTAAACTTTCTGAATCTTTACCATATTTTAAGCATGATATTAATAATCATCAGCTTTTATATAATGATTTAAAGCATATAAATTATAGAAAATGAAACTTAAAAATAGAATAACTTCAATAGATAAGTATGGCAAAAGCATTATAGGATTTCATAATATTTATTTGACTAGTTAAATTAGTGTTTGTTGACTTTATAAAATGAGCGTGAAAAATGGAAAATAAAATTAATGAAAGAATTAAAACAGAGCAAGATTATAGTATTTTAAACTCTTTATCCGAGATTAAAAGAATAACTCTTCCTTTTAATTCATACTCTGAAAATTTTTTTAATAGGTTTAATATCGCATTTTTTTGTAGATCAACCTTATTTGGAGGGATTCTTAATAATATTATCCCAAAATGGTGTTCTAAAGAAGAATATGGAGGCTTTGAAAAATCAGTATCTTGTGAAATAATTATTCTTTCTTTAGTTATTGCTAATTTAAAGACTTCACCATTTTTAATTCCTTTAGGGCAGAATATAACATCATGCCCTAATTTCTTTAGAAAAGAAAGTAAATTATTATGTGCATTTTCGTCCAATAAAAATCTCATTTTATACAGCTATAGTGTCAAAACTTCTTTTAGTAAGCTTGGTAGCAAGATCAAGTGCTGCTTTAATGTGCTCTTTTGTAAGAGAGGGATAGGCCTCAAAGATATCATTTATACTAGCTCCTTCTTCAAGCATTTCAAGAACGAGATATACCATTATCCTAGTCCCTTTAAATACAGGTTTTCCATGGCATATTTCACTATCTACAATGATATAGTCATTTATGTCAATTCTCATAAGCTAATTAAGTTAGAAGAAGTATTTAAACTTTCTGAATCTTTACCATATTTTAAGCATGATATTAATAATCATCAGCTTTTATATAATGATTTAAAGCATATAAATTATAGAAAATGAAACTTAAAAATAGAATAACTTCAATAGATAAGTATTTGGCTATGGGCCATGATAACTAATAAGGTGAAATTAAAAATGGAAAATAAAAAATTTGGATATTTTGAGTATATAAAAAGCAAAAAAATGGTTTTTCTGTATTTAGCAATTATTTTATTAGCCTCTATACTAATTTTTAGGTTATTTGACCCAAATAATCCTCTTACAGGAAACTCTGTTAAGATTACAGGAGAGGCAATTAGGCAGGAACAAATTAGTGCTGAAAAAGATAAATTAATTAAAGCGCCAATTGAGGTAAAAGAAAAGAGAGATTATACTTCTCAAACTTATAAAAATCCTGATGGCACCTACACAGCAGTAATTGGGGCTAGGCCCCAGTTTTTTTTCAATGGAAGCGAGTTTACAGAAATTGAAAAAATTTCTCAGCCAAGAATTGAAAAAAAAGAAATTGTTTTAAATAAAAAACCAACAAATAATATTTTTGATTTTGGAACTTATAATCTTGCCGAAGGCATTAATGCCAGCATAGACCTTGAAACTCAAGAATTAATTTTAAGGGATGTAAATAATAATATCATGCAGGTTTTGCCAAGGCCTTTCAGCATTGACAAAAATAATAATACTTTATTTAATAATTATAAAATATCACAAAAAAAGCAAAAGCTGACGATAAGTGTTAATGTTGACAAAATATGGCTAGATAATGCTGAATATCCGGTTGTAATTGATCCGACAACAATAACAATTTTAACAAATACTTATATGGGAAATGTTTATCCGGTAGGAGGCATAGGAGGGGGGTATTATAAAAGAAGTTCTAATGGCTCTACTATTGGAGCAGACTGCACTTTTGGAGAGCCAAATACCTGTGAAACCTACAGAACTTTTATTGAATTTGATACAACAGCAATACCTGATTCAGCAGATATAAATGACACAATACTTAATATAAGTGTTAGTTCAAGAACATTTTGCTCTGGCGAATCAGAAATTCATACAAATATAACAAGATTTAATAACTCGCGAATTTCAGACCCAACGAACTATTCCGGAACTAATGCGGGAAATCTGTCTTTATTCAACAATATTTCAACAGGATATAAATACCTTGGAAGCTATGCCAGTGATTTAAATTACACCGAAGTTGGCAAAGAATTTACACGAGACCTAGGAACAAAGGCTGATGAAGATTTAAAATCACAATTAGGAAATAATTTTTTTGCATTAGGAGTTTATACAAACCAAGAAACTTCAACATTAGACTGTATACATACAGTTACTTTTAATGACTCTGCAAAAGCTTCTGGATATCCAAAACTTATGGTAAATTACACCTCTGCTGCATGTGTTATACCGCCTAATGGTGATTGGAATTGCAATGCCAGCTGTATTTTTACAAATGAAAACCTTAAAATTACTGGGGGCGATTTAGTTATTCGTGACCAGTGTAACCTAACCTTGAACGCATCAACTAACCTAACCTTGGCTTCGCCAGGAAGATATATTTTGGTATATAGTGGGGGGCAAATTTTTATCCATAATGGCTCTGGAATTAACAGGAGAAATTAATATATTTTATGAACTTTGCAAATACAAAATTATAAGTAAAAATAAAAGATAATTGATATTATCCTATAAATATTAGAGAAATTAAAAGAGGTAATTTAAAATTAGCAGTTAAGTATAAAAAATCAGGCAAAAATATTGCAATATTATCTAAGATTTTTGAAAATATACAATAAATAAATTTTTCTCCAAGAAAAATTTAACATTATTTGATACTATTAATTAAGTTACAGCTAAATTTATAATATATAATTTATAGCATCTTAGAGTATAAGGTATTAATCTTTATAATTTATGTATTTTGATCAGTAATTGGCATAATTTATGCATTATTTAGATAAATACTTATCACTTAATCTGTTATTATATTAATTTATCTAATCTTTAATTGTCCTTTATTATATTCATTGCCCTAATTTGATTAATATGCTATAAAAAACATCTCTTGCAATTACTACTTTTTAATTGCCATTATTCTTGCTTAATTGTTATTACTAAAAACTAAGGCTTAGGAAAAATTTATAAATCTTAGTCTTTTAAGAATTATATGCAATCAGCAAGGTCTGAAGATAATAGTAGTAAGTATGCTCAAGATAGCAATAATGTAAATAATAGTGAAAGTGATAGAGGCCTCTATGGGTTTTATTCTGGCTTAAAAGATTTTGGAAAAAGCCTGGGGAAAAAAGCACTTAGAACAGGGCTTGTTTCTTTAGTAGGATTAACAGCTTATTTTTCTGGGATTTTACCAATGGGAAAAGCATACGCTCTTCCAAGTCCTCCAGCCGGGCTTACAACAATTAATGCCCAGTTAATGGATAAAGCAACTTTTGATAGTAAATACCCAAATCCAAATGATGCTCCAGCTTATACTTATTTTGATGATCCTGCTAATCCTTATCGTGATGCACAGGGCAATCTTATAAATACTCCTTTAGATACTGCTTTAGAGGATTTTAAAGCACTTACACAAGCAAATCCTGATACATATTTAATTGATTTTCATATTTCAGATAACAGAAGATATTTTTCTCATAGGGACTTGCATGATCTAAATTATGACATGGAAATTTATGGAGATGGAAAAGATTATACCATAATTGAGGTATCATTGCAGGCTCTTAAGTTTCTAGGAATTAGGGATATAAGCGGAGGAACAGGCACTACTGGTATTGGTTTTGTTGTATATCCTCTGGATTCAAGCGGATATATGGTAAATAGCCATAGTGAAGAAACAATTAACATTGATCAGTCAGCTAATATTGAAATTATTAACAATATACTTACAAACCGCAGCACTGATGCAACAATAATCGTATCAGGTCCTCTTGCAAAATCAGGAATAGTTAATTCTATTCTTAATTATAATGATATATCGGCAACTTTAGGATTTCAGTTGCAAAGGGCTGCTGTTGTTGATATGGGAACAAGTGGAAAATTTGGTAACAATAATGTTAACTGCACTACTGCAATATATGGTTCTCCAACATTTAACGGAGAGGTTATTGCAGTTGGTGATGCTTGGGTTGGAACAGTTGCAAAATCTATAAAGGGCTCTACAAGAATGGAAAAAACGCAAGGTTACTTGACGAATGTTAATGATATTTTTGCTCAAAAAGTTGACAATGACGGGGGCGGAACAATAACTATTTCAAGCCCTTTAGGTTATAATCCTGTAGTAGTTGATACTGACAATGAAGGATTAACAGATGGTTTTGAAGCAACAATTGGCACAAATCCTACTCTGGCTGACACAGACGGAGACCATATCAGCGATTATGCAGAACATACTCTTGGAAGCAATCCTCTTAACCCTGCAGATGTTCCGTTAATATCTCCTGATGTCTGGGTTGATTTTGCTTATCCTTATACAGATGGCATTGGCACAAGCAATAATCCATTTCCAACAGCCCTTGAGGGAATTATTAGCGTTTTCCCATTTGGAACAGTTAAAATAAAGGGAAATACTGGAGATAATTCAACTGCAGAAGCTTTACGCATTACAAAACCAATGAGAATTGAGGCAGTTAATGGTGGTGTAAGAATTGGGGCAAACAATTAAGTTGATACTAGAATTATTTCTTAAATAAGCAGTTAAATATTGTTTTTTTTAAAAACAGAGAGGTTTAAATATTGTTTTTTCTTAAAAAAATTATGGATATTGAAAAGGTATTTGAAGAATGGAATGCTTATGCAGAAAAGAGGGAACTTATAGAGAGAAATTTAAAATGATTTATAGTTGTTTAAATTAAATTCTTTAACATTAATGAAGTGATTTTAACTCGATATATTTTAATTATTTTGGTTAAGCCATGATTCAGGACAAAATAAGAAAAACTATTCACTGAAATATTTATAAAGTGTCTAATAGTAACTTACATATTTATATAAATATTGTAAGATTGAAACAGACAAAATTATTTATAAAAGAAAGCTTTTGAATGAGTTTATTAGGCGGATTGAAGCTTAAAAAGCTGTCTGGCAGTTTAGGATTAAAAGAATGTTATGTAATTTCAAAAGAGTTTATTAACGAAAAAGGATTTATAACTTCAACTGACCTCTAAAATGCTTAAAAATTGACTATGATTCAAGACAAAATAACAAAAGAAAAACTTAATAAATATTTTAACTTAAGCTCTAAAGCCTTGGAAATTGTTAAAAATAAGAAAAATATCGCTAAAGGCAAGGAAAAGGAAGCAAAAGAAATAATAAGCATGGTTGAAAATTATTTAAGCGATGCTAAATTCTTCGAGAAAAAACAGGATTATGTAAATGCTTTTGCAGCCCTGAATTACGCTCACGGATGGATAGATTCTGGCGTGAGGTTAGGAATATTTAATGTTAATGATAATAAGCTGTTCACGGTTAGATAAAAAATATCAATATATCAATATTATAATTATAGATAAAATGATGCTAATAATGTTAGATTAAGCATAAATTTTCTTTTTAAAAGGAAAGTTTGATAAAGAAAACCATTGGTTGTCTTTATTATTTATTGTAGCAATTCATAAACATTTTGAAGCCACACCATAACTTTCCATGCTTTATTAGTTTAATTTACTAGTTTTGTTATTAAGCACAATATATATTCATAAATTTAATCTATTTTTATCTTTTATATGCTATTTTACTAACTCAATTCTCTTAAAACATCTTCAATATCAATTTCTAATAATGCCACGGGCATTTTTATCTTGAAATTATTAAGTATCTTTGGATGAATTTCTCCGATATGCCCTATTGATTTATTATTAAATGTTATTTCAGCAGCTCGGCCGTCAATAAAATAACCCGGAATTTTGCTTGAATTAACAATATTAAATTTTATATTTAACATTTTAGATAAATAATCAATAATCTGTTTTGCTTTTGTAAAATTTCCTGGAGCAAGAGCAATAGATAGATGCTCTTTTTCTTTTATTATGTTGCTCTCTTGATGGAATATTTTTCCCAATTGGAAAATTTCCTGCGGATATTCAACATCAACATTTTCTGAAAGTATTTTTAACATGTAATGAGCTAAATCATTGCGTAAAATATTATACTCTGTTTTTGAATCCATAACTTCAACAGCATTAGTTTCTTTTAATTCTGTTTTTTTAATCTGGTCATCAATTGTTGTAAGGTGGTAACTTGATGTTTCCAATAATCCTAAACCGGTTAAAATTTCAGCTATTTTCTTTTTAATTACCTCTTTCTTATCCTGCTCGCCAATTGTTGAAATTTGCGGTATTTTTGGCATAAAATTCTCATAACCATAGGCAATTGCAATATCCTCAATTAAATCAACTTCATGCAAGATATCAGTTCTATAAGCAGGAATTAAAACACTTTTATTTTTGTATTCATAACCCATTTTTTCAAGACATTTTTTAATATCATTTTCCTTTAGGTTTAGGCCAAGTAATTTATTGACATTATCTAAACTTATTTTCATTGATTCTGGGGTTAAATCAGGGGTTGCAATATTTTTATTTCCGTATTTTAAATTCATACTATAAACCTTTCCACCAATTTCTGCAAGAGAAAAAATAATTATATTAAGAAGTTTTTTTAAAATATTTAGGTCAAAACCACTACATTCAACAAAAACCTCTTTAGTTTCTCTTGTAATCTTGCCTGTTTTATGCGAATTAATAATCGGAGGCATGCTTAACACTTCATTACTTGCATCAATAAAAACAGGATACATATCATAATTTTCAAGTAAAAAACCGTATTCTCTTCCAGCAGGATGCTGGGATAAAATCTGCCTTCCGGTTATCTCTCTTGGGAATTCTAATGGCTGAAATTTTATCCTGTCAGGATCAATGGCTTTGTAGCAGATTGGCAGTTTAATTTCTTCTAGAGGATAAATTCCAATAGCTGCTTTTTTTCTCTTTCTTCCAAGTGTTGCATGAAGTTTTTCCTGAATATCAATTATTTCCTTAATTTTATTATCATCAAACTTTAAATTCTTAACAATAGCACAAGCTGTATAGGGCCTTACTTTCTCAACACTTTTATCAATAATAACTTCATAATTTTTTTTAGGATTGTAAGGCTCAATTTTTATTTTCCTCAAGCCAGTTTTTCCGCTTTTTCCTAAAAAAGCCAAAAAAGAATTCTTGAAATTGCCATAACTTAGCAAATCAGGCCGATTTGGAAAAATTTCAACATCAATATTCTCATTTGTTATTGCTTCTATTGGCGTTCCGAACATGGCTACTTTATTCTCCATTTTCTCGTCTAACTTTCCAATGTCTTTTTCAAATTGCTTTCTTGAAATGCTTAATATTGCCATTTTTTATTTATATGCTTTATTTTTAATAATTAAATTTTCAATCCTGCTCATTTTCTCATCAACATTATCAAATCTATTATTCACCCCTAAAAATCTAATATCTATATCTTTTCTTAATTTAATAAAACTAACTGCAGTATTTTTATCCATGGACATGATTTTTCTCCATATTAATAATTCAGATGTTGCGACAAATATAGTAATGGTTATTAAAGCATTTTCTTCCGGTGGAGAGCCAGAAAGAAGCCAAAAAGCTATTGCTATCATTGCAATTATCAATAACCAAAACACTATATCTTCTAATTTTATTTTCATTTGAATAAAGCATAAATACCAATTATTATCAATATTAAAATTACAATCCAAAATAAAATATCTTTTATTTTCATTTTTATTTATTATCCCAGCCTCCCGCTAATTTATTTCCGTGCTTGAATTGTAATATTTTATCAACAGGCATTCTTTTTTCATATTCTTTCAAAACTTTCAAAGTCTCTTTTTCAGAATCAACATCGCAAATAAATGCAATTTTCAGCAACAGATACTGCATATCTCCTATAAAATTTCCAACTTCTTCTTTATGCTTTTCAATAAGTTCTCTTTGTTTTTCAGCATCAACCCATTTAATTATATGCCAAATTTCTCCAATTTCCTCATTCATATTTAATAAAAGGTCTTTTACTTCCGAAACCTTGCCCCATTCTCTTTCTTCATTAAATTTTTTCACTTTTTCTTGAATAGTTTTCATTTTATCCCTTTATCCAAAGCTTCATCTGCCTTAGCTGTTTAATATCATTCTTATACATATCTCTTAGATCTTTTATTTCATAATAATCCATTAACATTCTGTCAAAACCCGGCCCCCAAGCCAAAACAGGAATTGCTTTTCCTAATAGAGGTGTTGTAACTTCTGGCCTGAATATTCCAGCTCCTCCTAATTCTAGCCATATTTTTTTCTCAGGATGATAGACATCTATTTCAACACTTGGCTCTGTGTAAGGGAAGTAACTGGGCCTGAACCTAATTTTTTCAAAACCCATTTTCTTGAAAAATTCCTGCAGATAGCCTAATAAATGAGCGAAGTTTGCATTTTCATCTATAACAATTCCTTCTGTCTGGTTAAATTCAAATCCGTGTTTCCAATCTAGAGTTTCGTTTCTGAAGCATTTTCCAACTGCAAAATATTTTTGCGGCAGTTTATTTTTATCTGCTTTGGATAATGTTCGCGCTGACAAGCAAGTGGTGTGTGTTCTTAAAACTAGTTTTTCAGCAGTTTTTTCATCCCATTTATACTGCCATCCTTTGCTTCCCACAATTCCTTTTTCGTGAGCTTGTTTGACATTATTAATTACTTTTACATCAATATCTTTATTTAGATTAATATTTTTATTCAGAAAAAAAGTATCTTGCATTTCCCTAACAGGATGATCTTGTGCTGTGAAAAGTGCATCAAAATTCCAGAAACTGCTCATAATCAGCTCTCCAGACATTTCCTTAAAGCCCATTTCTGTCCAGACTTTTCTTGCATAATCTGTTGCTTGTGAAACGAAATGGCGTTTCCCTCCGTAAATTCTAGGAACTTGAGAAATAACATCATATCGCCTGAATTTTTTTCCTTTCCAGCTTCCTATTTTTATCATTTCTGGCGTTAGCTCTTCTATAAGGCTTTCTGCAGAAGACAAATCTTCTTTAATTATTTGCTTTCCCAATTCTGTTACTTCATATTTGATGATTTGCTCCTCTCTTATCTCTATAATTTCTTTTCTTTCTCTTAGGTTATTTAAAGCAAATAATTGTTCGGGTTTTAACTGATTATAATCTAATGGCAATTCATCAATAAAAGTTTCTTCCAGTGTTTTCTTAGCAATCTCGTTTTTAGGGGAATTTAGCATTATTTTTCCGTTTTTCAGCTCGATCATTGCTTTTTTCTTCAATGCCCCAAGAGCTGCCCTAAATTCATTTTGGGAGAGCTTGCTTTCTTTTTGTGCTTCTTCTAAACTGCAAGATTTTTTTTCAATTAAATGAAGTAGCTGCCTTTCAGGCAGGCCTTTTTTCTTGTAAAAAATGCCGTTTGTTCCTAAATCAACTATTTTTTTCTTGCTTATATGCAAATTAATAATTCCCTTGCTATTAAGAAATTCCAAAGCTCTTAAAGCAGTCACTCTATCTTCTCCTGAATGTTTAATAACTAAGTCAAAATTCTGCTCTTTTAAATAAGGCATTATTTTTCTTTCGATTGGAGATAAAGATTCTATTATTTCTTTGTTGTTTTGTGTCATGAGGGTTTATTGTTAATTCTATTATTAAAATTTGCGGTTAAAATTGAGGGTTTCTTTTGCCATATTGGTTGGCATGCCTAAGCTGATTAACAAGGAAAATAAATCATATTTGTTCTTGTTTTCAGCATTAAACAGGATAATTTTAACTTTGTATTTATTACATAATTTAATATTTTGAATCATTTTTTCGGCACACAAAGAAAGTTCTTTTTCATTTTTTTCATAGAAAATATTGAAATCAATTCCAATTAAAATATTATTCTCTTTAGCTAATTTACATAAAACTTGGTTTAGGCCAGAATCTCTTTGTTTTAGCTTGTCTTTTCTGGATTTAAAATCCCTAAATAGCAAAATATCAATTTTTTTAATCTCAAGAACTTTTCTATTAAATTCATCATTTTTAGCAGTTACAACTATGCTTTGGCTAAGGTTAGAATATTTATTTATTAGATTTTTTGCTTCGTTTATATTGTCTGTATTAATTAACTGATAATTTTTCATATATTAACAAGAAATAATAACTTTATAAATAATAATGTTTTAACTATAACATGGAAAAGAGGATATTTGTATTAAGCATTGGCGGAAGCCAGATATTTAAAGATAATAAAATAAATGTTAGTTTTCTTAATAAATTTAAAAAAATTATTTTATCCAATATAAAAAACAAGAAATTTATAATAGTATGTGGTGGGGGAAGTGTTGCAAGAATGTACATTCAAGGATTGAAAAATGTAAATGCTAGCGAGAAACTTCAAAGCTTTGCGGGAATTTCTGTCACAAGGACAAATGCGAGATTTTTGAGTTATTTCTTTGGATTTGATGCTGAAGATGGGATAGCACATACAATGCAGGATATTGAAAAAATCATTAAAAAACAAGATGTTGTATTTTGCGGAGCACTGGAATACCATCCCCATCAAACAAGCGATTCGACAGCCGCCCAAATTGCAGAGCATTTTAATTGTGATTTTATAAACCTAACAAATGTTGCGGGTTTATACACTTCTAATCCACTAACAAACAAAAATGCCAAGTTTATACCTTATATTACTTGGAAAAAATTTCATGAAATAGCTCTAAAAATCCCATTCAAGCCAGGCCAGCATTTTGTCCTGGACCAAAAAGCATCTAAAATAATTCTAGAAAAGAAGATAAAAACATATATTCTTGGTTCAAATTTAAAAAATCTTGAGAATTTATTTATGGGAAAAAAATTTAATGGAACAATTATATTTGGATAATTTATTGTTATGCCTTATTACCCATAACTTATACTATATAACTTATAATGGATTAAGTAAAACTACTTGTTCTAGCTGATAAACTGAGGGAAAGTATTATAGTATTTTCAAAATTTTGAATCATTACAATACTAAATAATAAAAAGAACCAAGGTTCTTCTTATGACATCTCCTTTTAATAGAAGAGATTTAAAATGATTTATAGCTGTTTAAATTAAACTCTTTAACATTAATAAAGCGATTCTAACTTATAAAATGAATTAAGCTCAGCAACTTAAATATATAAATTATGGAGAGAGATTATATTATTTCATAATATTTTTTGAAAATACACTATAGCAACTTTTCATAATGAAAATTTATGCTTAATTTGGAGTAGATTAATAAAGCATTCATAGTTCATTTCAATAATTTTGATAAGGCTAAGGCATGAATTCATTTATTTGTGCTTTTTATCCAAAGTATGTTTTTTCTTTTTTTATCCCTCTTGACCCCCAGTTTTTCTTCAGTGAGTCAAGAACCTGTGTCAGTTCTTTTTTTATTTCCTGCCATACCTTATATTTTTCGCTAATAAATTTTGCTTCTGCTTTTTCGTTGTATGTAACATCCAATTCAAAAGAATCAATTTCTATATCTCCCAACCTGTCAAATAGCCCGTTTAATATTTCTTTTTCCTTGGAATTTATTCCCTTTACTAAAAACATGTAGAACATTGACCCTGTGCTTGGGTTTAAAAGCAGTTCTGTAAAGCTTAAAATCGCGAAGAATTTGTTAACCATTGATTTTCTTACATCTCTTAAGATAGTATCATGATTAAACTCAGATTTTCCAATATCAAATTCCTCGTTTAATTGTTCAAAATTAGGAAGCGAGTATTTTTTCTGCAGTTCGAGATACTTTTCCTTTATTTGGTCCAGCTCATTCATGCAACAATCTTCACAATCATCATTTAATTCTTCTTCTTGTTTTTCTATTTTAGCCATGTTTAATCTCTGGATAGTATATTTATAAAGTTAAGCCTCGGGTGAGAATTGAACTCACAACCTCCACATTTTTGCATTTATTTACTTATTAATTTACCAATGTGGTGCTCAAACCGATTAAGCTACCGAGGCTTTCTTTTAATAGTTTAAAAAAGAAGTATTAAAACTTATTGTAGGCAGTTCATAAAATTGAATTTACATTAATGTTTAAGATTATGTTTAGTAACTTATTTAATTAGGCATCCAATTTAGCCTTATTATATTGCCGGTAATTGTTGTTAAGTTATTACCTATTTTCTCTAGCCAATTAAAATAATTTGTTGCAAGGCTGGCTAAATTATCCGAATTATTTAAAGCAAGATTATTATTAGAAATTATAAAAAAAGCATTTATTAATAGAAATACTAAGATAATCAAGATAGTTTTCATTTTATTTTCTTGACTTGTTTTGCTTGAGGTTTTTGTGCTTCTTTATTTACATCTTCTATTGTCTGGTTTCCCTTCCAGTCCATTTTTACAACATTTGCTGTTATTGTTTTAGCGTTATCAAATGCGTGTCCTAGCCATCCAACGTAGAGTTTTACAGCGGTTTGCATTCCATCTATGCTTTTATAATCAATATCTTTTCCAGAGACGGCAAAGGCATATCCAAAATATAAAAGAAGCGCTACAACTATGATAATTATCCATCCTGCTTTATGCCTAAAGTATTTCACTTTTACTAAAGTGAAAATTGCTATTATAGCTACAATAACAATTAGCCAGTTTATCGCCATTTTTCCTCTTTATTCTTTTGATTATAATATAAGCTAATTTAAAAATCTTTATATATCGCTATAATGTCTTAATTTTATAGCCCTGTGGTGTAGAGGTCAAGCATCAGAGACTCTGGCTCTCTGGACCCAGGTTCAAATCCTGGCGGGGCTATTTTAATTTCTCTTTCTCTTTAAACATCCAAAGAAGAGCAGACAATTCTCTCTCAAGATCAGATAATGAAGGTACAAAAACCCCTCCACTTGCCCTCACAAAATATTCTACTTGTAAGTTAACCGACGTAGCTTGGTTTTTCCCGCTTAGCCTAAAATCATTACGATAGGCAAGGATTAGTTTACCTAAGGCATAACCAAAACCTATTTCAGAGGCAACTCCTGAATCTACTTCCTGCCCATCAAGAATCGCTAACAACCCATTTGATTTTCTAATAGCTTCTTCGTTATTTTTTCCAATAATTTTATTTACTTCTTTTAATCTATCTATTCTTCTACTCTCGTCCCTTATCGCTAAAGCTTGTTCCATTAATTTTGGAGGAGTTAATTTCCATGGGTCTAAAACCTCAAATCCTTCTTTTTCTACTAAAGGGACAAGTCTTTCATAGAGAAAATATCTTCCCGCTTCTGAAAATCCTAATGGTGAAGCAATGTATAATGAATATTTTCCTTCTGAGCTAGTTACTTTAATTTCCATAGAGTTTCCTTAATTTCTTCTTATTTAATTTTAATTATACTAGAAAATATATTCTAGATAGTTTTTTATACCTTCTAATAATCTTTATTCTAAAAGGAAAGTTTGATAAAGAAAACGTAGCATTTAAGGAGATGTCATAAGAAGAACCATGGGTTCTTTTTATCCTTTATGCTCCTGTAGTCTAGAGGTCAAGGATTGGGCCCTCTCGAATTGCCGAGGTAACATCGTTGAGATGATAACCTCTGTTTACTAAAAACAGGCATTTGATTAAAATTGCCCCTATTTTCTAGAGGCAGTAGAGAACGGCTCAGACCCGGGTTCGAATCCCGGCGGGAGCATTTTTTATAATAATCTATATAAATTATTTAATTTTGGTTATTATATGGAACATGAGGATAAGGAAAAATTAATTTTAGCTGCTGAAGCACATAAATCTGGCAGACTAGATGAAGCTGAAAATATTTATAGAGAAATTTTAATTAAAAATCCTGATAATCCAGATGCCTTGCATTTGCTAGGAGTTATTGATTTTCAGCAAGGAAAACACGATGAAGCTATTGATTTTATTAAAAAAGCGATAAACTTGAAACCAAATGTTGCACTTTATTATAATAATCTTGGCATGATTTATGATATTATTAATAACGAGGAAGAATCTGTGAAAAATTTCCAAATAGCATTGAAACTTAATCCAAATTATCCGAATGCTTACCTAGCATACTATAACTTGGGAGTTTATTTCAATGAAATAGAAAATTTTGAAATGGCTCTTGAACATTATAATAGATCGATTGAATTAAATAAGAATTTTTATGAGGCATATTGGAATAGAAGTCTTATTTGTTTACTTTTAGGAGATTTTGAAAAAGGATGGAAAGATTATGAATATAGATTTAAAAAAAATAATCCAAGTGACGCAAGAAATTTTAATAAGCCACAATGGGATGGTTCTGAGCTAAAGGGAAAGAAAATATTAATCCTTTCAGAACAGGGTTTTGGAGATGATATTCAGTTTATACGTTATCTTCCTTTTGTTAAAGAAAAAGGAGGAGATATTATTTTTGAATGTAAAAAGGAGTTAAGAAGACTAATTGAATCAAGCGAATTAGGCAAATTAATTGATGAATTTATAGAAAAAAATGAAGATAAAGCAAAAATTCCAGAAGTTGAATTTGATTTTTATATCCACCTTATGAGCTTGCCAAGGATCTTTAATGCATCATTAAACAATGTTCCTAATAAAATACCTTATTTAGAAACAAATATAGATTTAAATTATAAAATTAGGGGAAAAATTAACTTAAGTGATAAAAACAGTGGGAATTTTAAAATTGGAATAGTCTGGTCTGGAAATCCTAAGCAGGACAATGATAAAAATAGATCGGCAACATTTGAAGATTTTAAAATATTAAAAGAAATTGAGGAAGTTAGATTATTTTCATTGCAAAAAGGTAGGGCTTCAGAACAATTAAATAAAGTAAATGATCTTGGCATTATTAATTTATCTGAAGATATAAGTGATTTTGCAGATACTGCAGGAGTTATTGAAGAGCTTGATTTAATTATCTCAGTAGATACTTCAGTTGCCCATCTAGCAGGGGCAATGGGAAAACCTGTCTGGCTATTATTATCGCATAAATCGGATTGGAGATGGTTGCTTAATAGAGATTATAGCCCTTGGTATCCAAGTATGAAAATATTCAGACAGGAAAAACTTGGGGACTGGAATTATTTAATTCAGGAAGTTAGGGAAGAACTTAAAAAAATGTTAGAAAAAGAAATCTTATGAGAAAGATTTAAATTCTCTTTTTTCTTTATTATATTATGTTAAGAAGAATAAAAGAGAAGATAAACCCAAAAAAAGCAAAAGAATCAATAAGTGTTTTTAGGGCTGAATACAGAAAAGCTGCTGGAACAGCGATAATTGCTGCTTTTAGTTTTCTAATTGCCTTAGTTTGGAAAGATGTGATAGCTCTTTATGTAAATAATGCTTTGAAAGCAAATAATATTAATAGCGAGTTAGCAAGTGCCCTGCTTGTAACTTTTATAGCAGTCATTGGAATGATGATAACTAGCAGGATTTTGGCAAATAAGGCAGAAAATGACGCTAAAGAGGGAATTAAAACAGGTTAATTTATTGTATAATTTAATATTCTAGACTAGTATTAAAGAACTTATTTTTATTATAATTATAGTTAAATTTTTGTGTATAAATTATAAGGATATTAACTGAAAGTTTATAAATATAATAGAAGGGATAGCGAATAAAATAGGGAGAGGTATTGCAGTATTTCAAAATTAAAGGAAGCTTCATAAAAGAAACCCTTGGCATTTAAAAGGAAGTTATTATAGAAGAAACCATTGGTGTCTTCTATTCTTGAATTAATACAATAAAAATTTTTCTATGTGAAAAATTGGCATGTTTTATAATTGGTGATGTCAGGTCTTATTGTTATATTCTGGTAACTTGATTAATTTATTCTCTTCCCATTATCATAAACATAAATTTTCCTTTTTGCAAGCTCTTTAAAAAATATTTCTGATGGTATTATTGCCTCTGGAGCGTAAACTCCTGAAGTGGTTATTAAATTATTTTTTAACATTTGGGAGATAATTGAAATTGGCATTCCTGTTCCGACATCGCTTCCAACTCCCGGCCAGTTTTTTAGCGAGTGTATTAAACAGTCAAAATTCTTCTCCTGTTTTCTCCTGTTTTTTACGCCTTTCATTCTTACCCATATATCCTCTGTTTCTTCATAACCTTCAACTGGCTTTATCAATCTTAGGATTTTATGGGTTGCTTCAAGCGGCGAGACTTTTATTCCATTAAAATCCAATGTTTTATCTTGAGAATCAAATCCCAAATCCAAGAAAGTTTTTATTACATTAAATGAATGTGCTGGAAAGCCTGCCATGTAATTTACGTTTTTCAGGCCTTTTGACTTGTAGTATTTTGCAAAACTGTAAACTTCTGAATGAACAATGCAATAAACAGTCTGCTTTCCAATTTCAGGGAAATTAAAACTACCAACACACTTAAACCTGTCAGATTTTCTGAATTTCCCATTGCTTAATATTATTGGCGATTCTGTGAATTCCTGGAAAATACTTTGAATTGAATATGGAACAACAAATTTTTTAACGTTAGAATCCCACGCAAAACCCAAATTAATCTCTTCTATTTTGTCAAAATACTTCATTCCATGGCTGACAAGCACATTTGCAATTCCCGGGGTTGCACCACAGCCAGTTACTGCAATTATTCCGGCTTTTTTAAACTCCTTATCCATCTGGAATTGTTTTATAGTCATATCATGCAACCCGCCAAGGTCTGTATAGTGTTTCCTTGTTTTTAAGCAGGCTTTCATTATATCTAAATTAAAAGAAAGTTCTGCACAATTTACAGCAATGCCTGCATTTGAGAGTTTTATTGATTTTATAATTTCATTTTGATCTCTTAAATCAACTCTTAGAAATCCAGCTTTTTTGTTTTTAAGCAGATCTTCAACTCTTGACTTATCTCTTCCGGCTAAAAGAACAGAATATCCGGATTCCAATAAATCTCTGGCACATATTCTTCCCTCTTTACCTGTTCCTCCAAAAACAATAAAATCGTATTTCATTCTTCATCTTTTTTATAATTAATGCTTTAATAAATAAGAAATCTACCTTTAATAACTTTATCAATACTAAGGCTTAGTTGAAAATCTCAACTGAACTAAGCCTTAAATTATGTGCTATTGCCTTAAGATATGCTTCATTTCTTATTGCTTCCCAATCCTTAGCGAGAGTATAACCACCATATTTTCTTTTCAAGCTTCCAAATCCAGAT
>JACPLR010000009.1 GCA_016186425.1 Candidatus Pacearchaeota archaeon
AAATTGCATCAGAAATTTGATCGCATACCTTGTCAGGATGTCCCTCCGTAACTGATTCTGATGTAAAGAGATAATTTCTCTCCATTTTACAAATTCCATTTAATTAAAGTTCATTTTCAAGTCTAATGAAAAGAACATTATTGCCTCTAACTATAACCCTGCCATAATTTGCAATCACTTTACCATTGCTTATCTCTTCAGCATCAGTCATTATCAAATTCATATATGAATCGACGTTATTCATCTTCCCCTTGTATTCGACTTCATTTTTCAATCTGACTGTTACTTTCTTATTGATTCCTTTTTGTAAAGTTGTCAACGGTCTTTTTGGTTGCGATTGTGACAAACATAAATCACTTGTCAAGCACTGCCTGAGATCGGGAATAAAAGCCTTCCCGATCTCGGCTTAGATTTGGCATTCTTTAATTTCTGGTATTCTGTAACTTAAAGACCTGATGATTGCAACTGGTATTCAGAAGCTTGATGAGCTTCTTGGTGGTGGTATTAGAGATAGTATTATAACAGACATTTTTGGTCCAAATGGAACAGGAAAAACACAGCTTACACTCCAGATTTGTGTCAATGCTCTTACAAATAATGGAGTAATACTTTATCAAGACACAACTGGTGGTTTTAGACCAGAACGTTTGCTTGAGCGTGTCAAAGCAAAAAATATGGATCAAAAACTACTTGATCGAGTAACTGTAGGTAGAATAACAAACACAGCAGAACAGATAAACTATATTGATAAAATACTAGAAATCAATAACATCTGCCTTGTTGTAATTGATAATGTAACAGATCTTTTTTCTTTTGAATATTCAAGGAAACTTCTAATCCATAATTAGTAGGTTTTGATAATAATAATCCCTCTTTTAGCAGGCTTTCAATGACTTTCCTTACTTCTTTTCTGCTTCTTAAATAATCTGGCAACCCTTTTGGCAAATTATGAATGCTTGTATGTTTATGCATCCACATCCTATGCCTTACAAGTTTTCTTAAAATAAACCTCTTTATATCGCTTTCAATTTGATCCATTTCTCCTTATAATTAAGCAAGCTATTTAAAACCTATCTTCTAGTAACTCCATTTTAGCAATTATTAAAAAATAAACCTAGCTATTTAAAATAGAAATGCTTAAAAACTCTAAATTTCTAATTAATTAATGGAAGAACAAATAGAAGAAAGCAAAAGTATATTCAGAGAATATTTTGGAGACTCTCCATATATTAGAATACTGGATTTTTTAATTCAAGGCCAGGATTTTGATTACAGCATGACTGAAATAGCCAGAAAATCAGAAGTAGGATGGAATGTTTTTACAAAGGTTTGGGCTCGTTTGCTTGAAAAAAATATAATTGTTCAAACAAGAACAATAGGTAATGCTAAGCTATTCAAGCTAAATAAAGAAAATATTTTTGTAAAAAAGCTGATAAAATTTGATCAGGAGCTTACAAAACTTGAAACTGATAATATGTTAAGTAATATTTCTAAAAAGAAAATTGTGGCTTAAAACGAGTTACCATAATAATTCAAAAATTATGCTGAAAATATGTAATATCTTTCCCTGCTTATTTGCTGGAATTAGTAACTTTTTATTGATTTTTATAAGATATATGCAATTAATTAAAAAATCTTCTTAAATAAAATCATTCCTTTGTAATACTCAAGCAGGTCAAGTGCCTTTTTATTTGGCTCTCCAGTAGATATAAATGCCAGCGGCAGTTTCAGCTTCTGCCCTAACTTCATTGCACTGGCTAAATCATTTTCAGTGATTGCCTTTTTCTCCTTGGCAATAGATAAATAATTCTTTCCTTCAATGCTGACAACTGCAGAATAATCCTTTTTCTTGAATTTTTCATTTTCAAGAACCAAAATCTTATTTTCTTCCATTAATTTAAGAACATTTAAAACAAATTCCGGCTTTTCCTTTACCTTTATTTTTAATGTTTTATATTTTCTAACTCTTTTAATCTTAGGTTTTTCAGCTTCTCTTATTCCAACAGGCTTTTCTAAATCTAATTTTTCTTCAGCTTTCTCTTCCTTAATTTCAAAAATTGGCTCAATTTCTTTTACTCTCTCTACTGCTTGTTTAACTTCAAGAATCTCAGCACTTTTAACAGGTTGCGCAATAATTTCCTGAACTGCAATAATTTCTCTAGGTTTCTGGACTTTCGGGACATTCTGAACAAGAATTTTGCCTTGCTCAATAATTTCAATTGCCATTTGTTCGCTGGTTTTTATATATCTCCAATAAAGTTCTCCATTATGTTCAAAAGGAAAAGCAAAATCTTTAATGTTTCTCAATGCAACCCTCGCAGCAGGAGGAACTTTGTTATCCTGTAGAATCTGGTTTTCTTTTAAAAGATAAAAAATCTCTTTTTCTTTTCCAGAAAGATAATTAGCAAACCTATCTAACTGAAATTCCTGGCCACGAAGAAAATAAACAGGTGAATTTCCAACCCTTAAACTACTTATTTTAATCTGCTTGTCAGAAAGCAGATCCGCAAGAAATGCTGAGGCAATCAAAGGGCTAAGTTTTATATGAGTGGCAATATGGACAGGCAAGCTGGGCCCCCTTATCTCAAGAAACTGCATTATTCTATCCTTCTGAAGATTAAGATTATCGCCCCTATTTAATTCCATGATTTGAATAGAAATGCAAGGATTATAAAGTTTATTATACTTTAAAATTATTTAGATAATATTTTATTATTTTTTAAACATATTATATTTATATATTCCCTTAAATCACTAAACTCAATACAAAGAGTTAATGCCATTCAGGGATAACTATTGCCGCCATTAAATTAATTTAAATATCTAATAAATCATTTTAAATTTCTCCTAATAAAAGGAAAGTTTCATAAAGAAAAACATTACATTCTAAAGGGAAGCGTCATAAGAGAAACCGCAGGTGTCTTTTATGTTTCATAAGAAGAACCTTGGCTATTAAAAGGAAAGTTTGATAAAGAAAACCATTGGTTGTCTTTATTATTTAGTATGGTAATGATTCAGATTTTCAAAATTATTCTGAAATCACACCACATCTCTGCCTTATTTAAATATGCAAGTTTCTGATATTTTATTGCTCAACAGCTTAATACTCCAACAATTCTATAAGTTATATACAATAAATTAAGGTTAAATTTCTTTAAAAAGAAAAATTTATTATAGTAATGATTCAAAATATCTTAATAAAATCTTCTTATATACAAACGTTTAATATTACATTTTAAAAGGAAAGTTTAATAAAGAAAACCCTGGTTGTCTTTATAATGAAATGTCCAAGATGTAAAAATGAGTTTGATGTCAAGCTTGGTGCAAAGCTTATTTCTAAAGGATGCAAGATTTTAACAGCAATGACTGCTATTGTGACAATACAATGTGAAATGTGTGGAGCAGTATTTCAGGTTCCAATAGCAAGCAAATCATTTTTAGTTGTTAAAAAAGAGCAAAAAGAAAGAAAAAAATAATCTAATAATTAATAAATCATACCTTTAAATGATTCACCATATTAAGTTACCGAAGTCCAATCATTAACCTGCTTCATCTTACTAATGACCAAGGTTAAATCTCTCGCAAAGAGAAATTTATTATTGTATAGATTCAAGATCTTTTTGAAAATAATGCAATATCTCCCCCTAATTTTTCCACAAGAGTTACTATTTTTATTTAATTTTTTATTCCGCATTTATCTAAATCATATAATCTAGATTCACGGCCGTATCCAGCTTATCTCGTAATAAGTAATATCTCCTTCAGCATCTACAACAGCTACCAGTAAGTTCTTTTTTGTGCTGTGAGCAACCCTATTTTTAGCTGAAAAATCCTGCCATGTTAACTCAGCATTCTCATTAATAGGATAGAGAATCCAGCGGGCATGCTCTTTTCCAGGCCTTTGGCCCTTATCATAAACCCTAAAATCAGCTCCGAATTTCAACGCAGTTTTTAATAAATATCCTCTGTTTCTTAAATCTTTGAAAACAATATATTTTACTAATATTTTTCTGTCTATCTGCTTACATTTTTCTAATAATTGGTTAAAACTAAGTTTCCTTGTCTTAAAATAAACATCGACCTTACCCCTCTCAACTAGATATAAAGCTTCGGAAAGAGAGTAATGAATTTTTTTATTAATATACTCTCCGAAAAGACTCTGGCTATAAATGTCTCTTGCTTCTTTTGCACTGCTTACAATCTCGTCTCCGCTAAAAACAGCTTTTATTAGTTTCTTGCTCTTATTTTTGCTATTTTTAGAAACCTTGAATTTTTTAATTAACTTTTTTGTCATAATAAAAAAAATAGAAAGAGCTATATAAATCTTATTAAATTAAAAAAATAAATAAATTAAAAATAAAATTATCTTTTCTTCTTGGCAGGCATTCTCTCAGGCATTGAACTCCAACTATGCTTATGCCATAATTCATGTATTATCAAAAGCACCGAAGCTATTATGATAATCCATTGAGAGTATGTTGTATCCCATAAAGCAAATATCAAAATGATAGCTGCCAGGACAATATTCCCAATACTACAATTACACTTCATTTCACACCTCCTTTAATAGGTATTATAACAAAAAACCCTTAATAAATCTAACCCTTTTTGGAAAGAGAAACAAATTATAAGAAAAATTTAAATACCCTAGTAATGACTTAAGCTTATCTAAAATGGGAAGAATAAAATCATCATTAATCAAAAGAACTGCCAAAACCCTTGTAAAAGAAAATTCTAGTCTAAGCCCTAATTTTGACGAGAATAAAATAACTCTTCAAAAATATACTCTTCCAGATAAAGGAACTAGGAATAAGATAGCAGGATATATAGTAAGGCTTAAAAGAGCAGGAAATGTTCCTAAGCCTAGAAAAAACTTAGAAAATATCGAGAAAAATGAGTGAAGAAATGGCTAGAAAGGAGAAAGGAGAAAGGAGAAAATTAGAAACTAATGAAATCTTCATAGGAAACAAGCCATTTATGAAATATGTTATTGCAACAATAATGCAGTTAAAAGAAAACAAAAATGAAGAGGACACTGCCATAATAAAAGCAAGGGGGAAATTTATATCTCGAGCAGTTGATGTTGCAGAAGTTGTCAAGAAAAAATTCAAAGAAACAGAAAATATTGAACTTAAAAATTCTGTTACAATAGGAACAGAGGGGTTCACAAGCGAAGAAGCAAAAAAGATTAATATTTCAACAATTGAAATAACCCTAAAAAAATAGCTATTTCAATCTTGACTTGCCAAGCTTTTCATTAATTTGTTCTAAATTCTCTAAAATTCTTCTTAAGATGCTATTTTTTCTAATGTTTATAATGAGATTAATCAACCAAAAAATAAGATAAACTCCAACAACACCAATAATCACCTTAAATATTGTAATCAAAAAATCAAATTTATCTTCAAGAGCACTAGCAATAACTGGAGTTGCATTTTCAATTGCCATAATAAACCAAAATAAACTAACTTTAAAAATCTTTACTGAAATTATCTTCTTGCCTTAAATAGATTTTTAAACACTCCAAAACTGGTTTTTAAATGGCTATATAGCTTAGTGGTAGAGCGCCGCTCTCATAAGGCGGAGGTCCCGAGTTCGACTCTCGGTATAGCCATTTTATTTAAATCTGCATTTTAAACCATCATCTTTTTTTCTAGGAATCATGTGGAAATGTAAATGAAAAACTTCTTGCTGGGCAACTTTTTCATTGCTTTGAAGAATATTAAATCCTTCAGCTTTTCCGTTTTTGATTAAATTGCTGGCTACATCTTTTATTATACTAATTAACTCTTCTCCCATGCTCGTCGGCATATCAAGAATATTTACATAATGTTTTTTTGGAATTATTAAAGTATGCCCTTCTGAAATAGGATGAATATCTAAAACTGCAAAAAAATTGTCATTTTCATAGATAAACTCGCTTGGAATTTCTTTTCTTGCGATCTTGCAGAATATGCAGTCTTTATTATTCATAAAAATAAAGAAGAGAATAAGTTTATAATTGTTTCCTTTCCCAAATCATATTCCCACCCTTTTTCAGGAAATTATCTAAAATAACTAGTTCTTCATAAATTCCTTCAATAAAATCATAATTTTTAGCATCACTTAAATCAATCCAAGCAAAATCGGTTAGAGCATCACACAATTTAATTTCTCCATCTTCTGGTTCTGCAAACAAACTTATTATTAAACACGGGATTTCATCAGGCCTTATATAAACTAAGCTAGTAACATATCCCATATTCTTAATATTCAATCCAACTTCTTCCATAATCTCTCTTTTTAATGAATTTTCAAGTACATTATACCAATGTTCGCTAGTATCTTTTTTTCTAAGAGCATAATCTAATACTTCCAGTTTCCCACCAGGAACCGTCCATTTATTTGGAAATGCTTTCTCCCATTCAGCTCTTTTAGTTATAAGATATTTCCCGTCTTTAACCAAAATTCCTGTTACAACAATGTAATGTATCTTATTTTTATCATACATAATCAATCACAATAAGGCTTATATTTAAAGAATTGCTCAAAAAATTTGACATGGAATCAAAAATATTAGAGTTATTCTTATATAAAGAAAAAATTAAATTCAATGAGATAGTAAAAACTCTGAAATTAAGATCTAATAAAGTTGCATATCATTTAAAAAAATTAGTTAAAGAAGGAATTTTAGAAAAGTTCCAAAACGAGTATTCACTATCAAAAACCTCTGAAAAATTAATTCCTTATCTATCAAATAAAAAATCTCCATTACCTGCAATTTTAATTAGGATAGGCAATAAAGATAAAGTTTTTCTATGTGAAAGGGAAAAAAGACCGTTTAAAGGAAAATTAGGCCTTCCAGGAGGAAGATTATTACTAGGAGAATCAATTTCCCAAGCAGTAAAAAGAATAATGAAAGAGAAATATTCTATAAATGCAAAATTTGATAGAATCAATTCAATAGCTCTAGAGCATGTAAAAGATAAAAAATTAATGGTACATTCCTTTATACTAATATTTACTGAAGCTAAAACTAAAGATAAACCACATCTAACCAATATTGAAGAAAATAAAAAAAGGATAATCTCCAGCGATTACCAACTTTTAAAAAATAATCGGTATTATAAAATTAAGATAAAAACCTTATATTCTCATGATTAAGGGCCTATAGTTTAGTGGTAAAATATTCGGCTGGCAGTCGAAAGATTCGAGTTCAATTCTCGATAGGTCCACTTATAATTTTTAAATTATAGAATTGAACAGAGGAGTGAATTCGAAGAAGAGAACCTAGGTTTTGTTTGCTGGAATAACTAGAACCCGCTAGAGGTTCTAGATTCAATTCTCGATAGGTCCATAATAAAAAGAACCCACGGTTCTCTTTATGAACTCTCCCTTTTAAATGCCAAGGCTCTTCTTATGGCATCTCCTTTAAATAACTTAAAATTTTTTTAAAAAATTTACTTTTCTAAAATTTCGCGGAAATAATCAAAAATTATTTACTATTAAAAAATCATAAAAATAAATTTTATTTCTCCGTCGGTAAAATTTTCCTGCAAAAAATTAAAAATTTTGAAAAATTCAAAAATCAGTTAAATTTATAAATAAGAATATATTTTATAATATAGTAAATTAAATGATATAATTAAAAAATCATTAATTTGCAAAAATACTCGGAGGAAATAAAAAATGGCAAAAAAGAAAAAGAAAAGATAAATAAGTTGGCCATGACAGGTTTAACCTGTGCAAAAAGAAAATGATTAGCTATACTAATGCTAGAATTAAAGTTGCCTTAACAGGCAGAAAGGACCAACTTATTTTGGACCTATAACCTATTTATTATTTATTTTATATTTTGATCTTCTACTTCTTAATTATTCTATAAAGTTAACATCATTTGAGCATAACCATTATTGCCATAAAATTAACTTAAACAGCTATAAATCATGCCAAATTTTTCACATAGAAAAATTTCTATTGTATTAATTCAAAAATATTCTTGAAAGATAATAATTTTACGATTAATTCTCTTTCACTCTTGTTTCAACTTCTTTTCCAAGTTTAAGAATATTCCCTCCATTAATTAAACTTTTTACAACCTCTTTTAGTTTGTTTATTTTAACTCTAACCTGTTTAGTTGTATCTCTATCCCTGACAGTAACTGTATGGTCTTCAGGAGTTTTATCGTCTATTGTTATGCACATTGGAGTCCCTATTTCATCATTTCTTGCATACCTTCTTCCGATGCTCCCGCTTTTATCGTAAATAACATTAAATTCTTCCTTCAGATCATTAACAATATCTTCTGAAATTTTTTCATATTCTGGTTTTTTTATTATTGGAAAAACCGCTGCTTTTATTGGAGCAAGTTTTGCAGGAATTTTTAAAACAATATAACCTCTTTTTTTATCATAATTATAAGCTTTTGTTAAGACTGCAAGGAAAACTCTTTCCATCCCAAATGTCGGCTCAATAACTCTCGGAATAACTTTGCTCTTAGTTTTCTCGTCAAATATATCAAGATCTTGTTTGCTCTCTTTCTGATGTTGAGTTAAATCATACTGCCCTCTATTTGCAATTCCCGCAACTTCTTTAGAGCCAAAAGGATACATATAATCAATGTCAAATGTTGCAGAACTATAATGGCTTAATTCATTTTTAGTATGTTCCCTTATTTTTATCTCATTCTTATTAAAACCAAGTAAATTAAACCAGATAACTTGTTCAGCCAACCAGTAAGCATGCCATTCATCTAACTTCCCTTTTTTTAGCATATCTCCAATACTCATTATTTTCAATTCCTCTTTTCCTTCCAACTGTGTTTCCGAATCCAATAATTTTACTTTTAAATTTAAATGCTTTTCATTTAGTAAACCACATTTAAAGTCATTAGGATGGATAAAAAATTCAAATTCTCCAATGTTAAACTCCCTGCTCCTGAACAAAAAGTCTCTCGGGGCTATTTCATTTCTAAAGCATCTTCCAATTTGTGCAATTCCAAATGGAAGCTGCATTCTGGAATTTTGTTGTATTAACTTAAAATCCATAAACATTGCTTGCGCTGTTTCTCCTCTTAAATAAGCGTCCATTGGATTCAAAGCTCCAATGCTTGTTTTAAACATTAAATTAAATTCCCCTTTTACTTCATATTCTCCTCCACATTCACATTTTACTTTTCCAACTTCAGATTTATCAATTTTCGTTGCCTTTCCGCATTTTTTGCACACAACAGCAATATCTGAAAAACTTGTTAAATGCCCCGAAGCTTTCCATGTCTGTGGATGAGATATAATGCTTGCTTCAATTCCAACCATGTTATCTCTTTGCCTTACAAAAAAATTCCACCAGTCATTTTTGATATTATTAAACAATTCAACTCCCAAAGGCCCGAAATCCCAAAATCCTGCCAATCCTCCGTAAATATCGCTTGACCTAAAAATAAATCCCTTTGTCTTGCAAAAATTAGCAAGCTCATCAATGGTTATTTCTTTTTTTTCGGCATCTTTATCGGAAATTGTTTTATCTTCATATTTGTTTTCTTCATGTTTTAATTCTTCCAATTTTCTTTGCGCTTCTTCCAATGTTTTGCCAGCATAACTAATTGTCTTTGATTTTATTTTATTTCCTTCCCTAATGCTCTTCCTAACATAATAATACTCTCCTCCAGAAATTTTCTTTTTTACAATATACATAAATTACGCACTACATTTCTATATATAAAACTTGCTCTAAATATAAAAATCAAAAACAACTTCTAACAGGTATTGTCAACTTATCAGGACATGCCTATTTTTTAATAGATAACCAAAATTAACTTAATTATGTAAAAATTATAATTGTATTCAGTTTCAGAAATTACGACAATGCATTTACTTAATTCATAACATAATGAATAACAAAAATTTAAATAATTCTATTTTCAAGTATTATTTATTTCCATATCACGCTAACCTGACAGTGCCCTTCTAACATTAACCTTTTAAACTTTGTAATCTCTTGAAAAATATGGCTAATAGTTATGAGTTAGAATTAAATGAAATTATAAAATTATCTCCAACAGCAAGGGCTTTAAGATATAATACAAAAGATCTTATAAACTTCAAGCCAGGACAATTTTTTATGGTGGAATTTTTTCTTAAAAAAGAAAACGGCTTTGATATTAAAGAAAACAAATCTGAAAAACAAAGGCGGGCCTTTTCTATATCATCTTCTCCAAATTCGCAATATATTGAGCTTACAGTTAAAAAAACACCAAATCCTTTTGTATCAGACTATCTTATTAGCTATACTAAAAAAGGTGAAAGAGCAATATTTACAGGACCATACGGGCATTTCATCTTTGATTCGCAACTAACTAAAAAAAATCTTATCTTTCTTGCTGCAGGTTCCGGGATTGCTCCATTAATGAGCATACTAAGGTATATAGATGAAACAAAACCTCAGGTTAATATTCATCTTATCTACTCAAATAAAACAGAGAATGAAATTCTTTGGAAGGAGGAAATTGAAAACATTTCAAAAAGAAATAAAAATATATTATTTACTTTTACATTAACTCAAAATGAAGAAAATACTTTATGGACCGGAAAAAGGGGAAGAATTAATAAAAACATGATATCAGAAATAATTTCTAACTGGAAACAAGATGAAATAGATTGCTATATATGCGGCCCGCTTGAATTCACAAGGGAGATGGAAGAAATATTGAAAATGGAAGGCATACCGAACAGCAACATAAAATACGAGATTTATGAATAAATTACCAAACATACTATTAATGATAAGCCCTAAATATTTTTTAATTTAAATAATTATCACATACTTTAAATTAAATGAAATTTTTCCTAAAAGAGAAATTTAATATGACAATAATTCAAGAATAATTTTGAAATATCACAACAATTTTCCCTTATTTTTAGCAAGATCTAGCAGGTTTAACTTATTTTTCCATAGATTATATTAATAATTATCTATTAAACAATCTATTTAGGATATATCCAAATTCTCCATTCTTAACTAAATATCCGAGTCTTTTAAGTTGTTGTGTTTTTGTCTCAGAATATTCAACTAAAGAATAAACCTTACTGAATTTGTCTGGATATTTTGTCTCAATTCCTCTGTCAAGACAAAATTTAATCAAGGCGTTAGGGACAAATCTTCTCCCAATTATGTAATAATAATTAACAAATGGCTTTTGTTCTGCAGTTTCTTTAGTTGCAACTTGAGTCCTAACGTCTCTATTAACGCTTGCAATATCATCTTTTGTAATAAATCCTCTTTCTAAGGCCATTTCAGTTATATCAAAATCAAGGTAATAAGCCATATTATTCCTGTTCGTTTTAAATGGTTTTGGCATTTGCAATAAAAACTGAATGCCTTCTTTCAATGTTTCAGGGGTTTCAAATTCGCTAATAATTGTATCAAAGCGCAGTTCAGCATTTGGAGCATATTCACGAATAATACGTGCTGCCCGGAGAAGATCTTCATTAGTCTCAGATCTTTTATATATCTCCCTCCTTATTTTTTCAGATCCTGTCTGCATGCCTAAAAAAATATATCTCAATCCCGCGCTGGCAAGAGCTTGTATCATTTCATGATCCTTAATTAAGGAAGAATGACCATAACAAAAGAAAGGCCTGTTTATATACTGTCTATACTTGATTGAAAAATCCTTAACCCATTCCTTATCCATAGTAAATATATTATCCCAAAAATTAATAGTCTCTATTTTTGGATAAAGATTAATAGCTTGGCGTAATTCTTCTATTACATTATCAACGCTTCTTCTTCTAAGATACTTAAAATTAAATTCTCTGTTTAAAACATGCTCAAAACAAAAGGTGCATCTCATTGGGCAGCCTCTCGAAGTTGTTAAATTATACCCATATTTATAGTGGGGAATTGGATTTTCTCTGTAAACAATGCTTTTAATAAGATAAAATTTATTTTTATCAGAATAATCCGGAAATGGCAAAGAATCCAGATTTTCTATAAGCGGCCTGTATCCGTTTTTGTAAATTTTACCCTTCTTATCTTTAACCCACAGATTTTTAACACGAAGATAACTTTTTCCTTTTCTCATTAAGTCAAATAGCTCAAGCAAGGCATCTTCTGCCTCTCCCCTTATTATAATGTTTGCATGATCCAAGCATCTCACAGGATCAATCATTGGCTGAATGCCTCCCCACATTATTGGGCAGGAAAAATGTTTCTTGAGTTCTTTAGTTATATCTGCACAATCCCAGAAACTCATTGACTGGACAGACATTCCTATAACATCAGGATTCAATTCCTTAAGGAGTTTTACTAATGCAACAATTTCTTCTTTAGTTGGGGGATCTCCGCCAAGAAAGTTTAATTCCCTAAAAAAAACAGAATAAACCTTATAACCTGATTTATCTAAGAAAGAATGTAATCCTGCGGAAGTCATGTTTAATGTTCCGTTAAGATGAACAAAAACCGCAGTAAAATCATTTTTTTCTTTAAGCTTAGCTTTTTTAAGAGATTTACCATTTATCATACCTTTTTTATTAATAACCATTGACTAGAGTGATAAGTATTCTTTAAAAATGTTATGGGGTTAAAGTCTACAAATCAAAATCCTTATTCAATGAATAAGTAAACAACGAGTTACCAAAACCCAATATTAAAACCCTAATTTAAATAGCTATCAAATCATTTTAAATTTCTCCCAATGAGAAATTTAGGATAGTGTAGATTCAAGAATAATTTTGAAATCATGCAATATCTTTGCCTCATTTTAATATGTAATCTGCTGATATTTTATCAATTAACAGCTCAATACTTTAATATTATATAATTTATATACAAAAATTTAAATAACAAAGACGTTACTTTTAACTATGATAAAAAAGTATAAAATCATTTACGATCGTGAAGGTTGTACTAAATTCGGGGGATGTGCAGCAGCATCCAAGCATTTCGATATAGCCAGAGATAAAAAAGCAGATTTAGTTGGAGGCAAGAAAAACAAGGAAGGTTTATGGGAACTGGAAATAAGCGAGGAAGATTACGCAAAGAATAAGGACGCTGCAGAGATTTGCCCAGCGAAGGTTATCCATATAATTGACCTAGAAACTGGAGAGGAGATTATATAAATTAAAAGAAGTTGCCAAATTAATTAGATAAAAATTACCTATCAAATTATCAATTTAAATAGCTATCAAATTATTTTAAATTTCTCCCAATGAGAAATTTAGAGCCATATGGATTCAAGAATATTTTGAAATCATACCATATCCTTGTCTGATTTTAATGAGTAAGTTTCTGATTTTTATTATTTATCATTTAGATATTAGAAGATTCTATAAAGTATCTATAACAATTAAGCTTAATCAAATCTCCAGCGGATCATCTTGAACATATTTAACGCCTTTTTTAATTGCAATTTCTGCTTTGCATAACTCTATACCCATATCTGCAGCATGCTGCAAGCTAGAAATCATACCTTCTCTTATTAAAGTATTAACTATCTCAAGCGCTGTTTTGCCCCTTACCTCAGCCTTTAATTTATTGTCTGGAAAAGTACAATATCCTACCCCTATTTCATTAGTTTCAGGATAAATTTTAATAAGAAAATAACCTTTAGGATCCATTTTCCAATCTTTAATACGATCATATTTTGCAGGTATAATTGGCAATTCACCCTCTTTAGAAATATCCCACCATCGTCCTTTAATTACTTCCTCCTTTTGCTCATTATTTTCAGATATAATATCTTCTTCAGCCATTATCGTTTAACCAATGGCCAGTATATAAAATTTATTATTGTAACAATTCAAAAAAAATAAGGCATAAAATTACCTAAAATCCCTTGTCTTTACTGTTTGCTTTTTAAACTTCATAATCCGGCTAACCATAAAAAATGCAAAAACTAAAAATAAAACAACTATAACTCCTGCAATTATATTATCTGTGCCGGCATCTCTTTGAAATATCGCAAAACCGCTGACAGGTGTGCTCAAAACAACGCTTTCCTGAACAAAAGTTGAATATGTTTCTGAATTAATATTAACTAATAAATTAAAATCTCCCTTGGCCGAAGGATCGATTGGGATTAAAACTTCAAATTCTCCTGCAGAATTTTCAGCTATAGACTTGGTATCTTTAATTTCGGCAATTTTTTGATTCTCAGAATTAAACAATAAAAATTGCATTTCAACATTCTGCCTAATTCCGGAAACCTCTTCGATAGAATATCTCACCCTAACACCATTTTCTTGCTCTCTTTTAACCTCAAGAATATTAAAAGCTAATTTTTGTTCAATTATTTCTGCATCAAAACTTGTTGTTTCCTTTTTTTCAGAGCATTCAACACTAACTCCAATCCTATATTTTCCCTCTTTAGCATCATTAGGAACATTCAAACTAAATAAAAATTCAGATGATTCGCCTCCTCCAAGTTTTTTGCTTTCACTTGATTCAATCCAGCTAGAATACTCTCCGCTACCAACTAGTCTGCACGAATTCAAAAAGCTTAATCCAGAATTTTTAACACCCAAGGTTAATTTCTTGTTTTCTCCAGGATTTATTATTATATTGCCAATACTACTCACTTCTAATTTTCCCTGAAGTGTTGTTGATGGAACTAACCCAAAACTGCTTCCACTACTCCCTCCTCCGCCTCCAGATCCTCCGCCAGAACCACCAGATCCTCCAGAAGTTCCTCCGCCAGAAGATGTTGAAACCGAAAAAGAAGAATTTGTATAATTAATATTTCCAGAAATATCTCTAGTATAAAAATGCAAAATATAATCAGAATCACTAGGAACACTAAAACTGGTACTGCTGCATCCAGAAACCAGAACATTTTCCAATCCTGAAACCAATCCATTAGTTGACGCAAAAGTCACATTATAACTGCATGTCAATTCATTAATTTGATCTGCATTATCTGAAATACTGAACTGCAAAGGAATATCTGTCTTGCTTGACTTTGCTCCTATCGGCTGGCTAAGTATTAAACTCGGATTTGTAATGTCTTTTTGAATAGTTAAATTATATATTGTAAAGGAAGCTAAATTATTAGCAGAATCATTTGCATAAACAGTTAAATTATAAGTCCCGTTAATCTGTCCAAAACTTATATTATTATTTCCGTTAATGCAATTTACAGAATTATTATTACTCCCTTTATTAAAGCTATGCCAACAATTTCCTAAATTTAAATCAGAAACCGAGAAGTTAAACTGCAAAGATAAATTTCTTTTAAATAAAGTATTATTTGCAGGATAAGATACACTTAAATTAGGGGCTAAACTATCAATATTAATTGTAAAATTATTCAAGGCAAAAGCAGAAAAAGTGTCTGTACAGTAAACATTCCATAAATAGCTTCCATCAGTAAAGTTAATCATAAAATTATTTATTCCTCCACTGGTATTAACTGCAGAAGAATTTATTTTGTTAATATTCCATGCTCCAGAAGCATTTGTAAACAAGCTGCAATTTTTTATTGTTGCAAAGGTATTTACATTGTAATTAAACTGGACATTATTTCCATTACTTAGCCATTTTCCATTGTTAGGAGCTTCTAAAGAAACCGCAAGCTGTGTATTAACAGAAAAATTTCTTGCAGCAAAATTTACATTCCCTAAAGTATCGTTTGCATAAAGTCTCAATGCATGATTTCCATCTCCAGAAACATTAAATGTTATATTTTGGCAGTTATTTATAGTATTGTTTGCTCCATTATTTAAATTATACCAGCATTTGCTAACTCCAATGCCTGAATCAGAAACAGAAAAATTCAAAGGCAAGGTATTATTCACAGAATATGTTCTAGCTTCCGGCAAAATAATATCAATGTTTGGCCCTTGGGAATCAACAAAAAAGCTCCTATTAGTATAATTTAAATTATTAAAAGTATCATTTACATAGGCAATTATTGTGTTGCTTCCTTGAGCAAAAGTATAACTTATCGGAGTTGTATAAGTTATATTTGTGCTTCCATTATAAAACCAAATACCCGAAATCCCACTTGAATCAGCTGCTGAAATATTAACAAGTATTGTTGCATTTGTATAATTCTGATTAGCTGGAGAAATAATTGTTAAATTTGGTGCAGAGTTATCTAAAATCGTATATTCTATGGAGGTATTGAAAAGTTGCGGAGCTATTCCAGCATCCTGGCTTGTTAAATAAGCTTTATACTGAAAATACCTTCCAGTTAAATTCAGGCCTTTTAGGTTATTAAAAGAACTTGAAAAATAAGCGGTAGTAGAATTTCCAGGACCAATAAAAATTCCATCTGAACAGTTTGCTAAAAAACATGTTTTAACTTGAAATGTAACATTTGTTGTTTTTAAAATTGCAGTCATTGTTCCGACAAGCCCGTTTGCTCCATTAATATTACTAGCTATTTTGCTAAAAGTAACTCCGCCATCTGTTGATTTATATGCATCCTCATTACCATCAATAACATGAACATTCCCTTGAGAATCAACGCTAATTGCCTGTCCATTTGCAGCAACTCCTGCTCCGTTAAAATCATCATTTATTTTATTCCAGCTTATGCCCGAATCATTTGATTTCCAAACATCTTGAACATCTAAAATATAAAGAGTATCATTTGAAGAAATAGCCATGTCATCAACATTATTTCCTTGAGCTCCATTATAATCATCTTTTATTAAAGTCCAGGTAGTCCCATTATTGCTACTCATCCATATATCTGCCTGATTATCTGCCGCAATTAAAGTACTAGAACTATTTACAACAAAGCCAAAAACATTTCCGTTTCCGCCGTTAAAATTACTCGCTGTTTTGCTCCAGTTCACTCCAGAATTATTGCTTACCCAGACATCTTCATCACCTTCGATAATATACATTAAATTCCCTCCATTTAAGGCAGCTGAAATGGCATTTTGCCCTTCTGCTCCATTATAATCCCCAGTTAATTTTGTCCAATTAATTCCAAGATTCTCGCTCCTCCAGACATCCTGGTTAAAAATAATAAAATAACTTCCGCTTTTATTGAAAAAAGAGCTTGTTACTCCATTTCCATCGCCGTTATTATAATCATCTTTAACTAAACTCCAATTAACTCCAGAATTTGTTGAATTCCACACATCTGATTGAGCATCAACCGCATAAATATATTCTTTAGTTGGAATGCTAAAACTTAGGGAAAAATTATCCCAGCTTGAAATGCTTATTGCATCAAAAACCCTTGAAGTGAATGTCCCGCTTAAATTACTTGCACTTAAAACAACAGCACTTCCATTATAACTTGAATTCAAGAAAGTTCCATTATTAAAATTGCTCTGGCTTATATCGCTAAAATTCGCTGCATAGACAAATGTCACTAGAAATATAATTCCAAATATTAAAAATAAACTCTTTCCTCTTTTATTCATAATTCCTCTAAGAATCAAATGTTTTTAAATATTCCTTCAATGTATAAAAAGAAAATAAATAATCCATAACTTAGAAGAGGTTAAAACTTCTAACATAAATATTAACATATTAAACTAATAAATAATACTCTCCCTAATTTTTACACAAGTTATTAAACAGCACATTAACATAAAACATATTTAATCGCCAATAAATCATCTTAAATTTCTCCTAAAAGAGAAATTGAGTATTGTAGTGATTCAAAATTGTTCTGAAAATATGCTATATCTCTATCTGATTTTTACATCAATTAAGTCATATTTATTAATAATTATATATTGAAGTTTATAAGAAATACTAGATAAAGACAAAATCTTTATATACCTTGTATAATTCTTATTAAACATATGAAAAAAAGTTTGTTAATATTATTTGCTGTTATCTTAGCGTCATATATAGTTATTGCTCAATCACCTGATATAAAAATTCAGGTGTCAACAACTAAAGAATCCTTTCAGCCAGGAGAGAACATAACGCTAAAAGTAGCTCTTTTAGATTCCCAAAATTCCCCCATTAATACCAATGTGAATCTTATATTTGAGAATGCTGATAAGACAAAAAAAATAGAAAAAACCTTGCAAACAAATACATTAGTAGATCTTGATTTAGGAGAGGGGGTTTCAGCAGGATACTGGTCTGTAATTGCCAGTTATAATAGCATGGAATCTAAAGCAATTTTTAACATAGAAACAAATGAGGCAGCATTTTTCTCTTTAGATAACGACATGTTAACTATAACAAATAACGGAAATTCAAGATATACAAAAACAATACAAATTTTAATTGGAGATACTCTTGGAACAAAGGATGTTGATTTAAATGTAGGAGAAAAAGTAAGTTTCAGACTAATTGCGCCAGAAGGAAATTATAATATAAGAATAACAGACGGAAAAACAACCTTGACAAGGGGGAATGTCCAGCTAACAGGAGAGGTCATAGGCGTATTAGATGATCGTATACGCTCGCGTGCCCCAATTACTGGAGCAAGAGTTGAAGGAGGTAATGAAGCAAGCACATTAAGTTTGATAAAAAACAATAAGATTGTTTATGCTTTCATTAATCTCTCAATGAATAAAATTTCTTGTATTATCCCCGCATATAATGAAGAAAAGACAATAAAAGAAGTGCTAGATATTGTAACAAACCACGAATTAATTGGAGAAGTAATTGTTATAAATGATGGTTCTAAGGATAACACCCATAATATATTAAAAGAAATAAAAGGTATTAAGTTAATAAATAATGCAACAAATATAGGAAAAAGCGCTTCAGTTGCTAAAGGCATTAAATTATCTAAAAACAGGATAATAATGCTTCTTGATGCAGACCTAATTAATTTGAATAAAGAACATATAACAAATCTTGCAAAACCTGTTTTAAATAATGAGGTGGATATGAGTATTGGCAGGACAAAAACTACTGAAGCAATCTATAAGCTAAATGTTATTAACAAAATTTTTGAGGATTTTGCTTCCGGACAAAGAGTTTTTAATAAAAAAATAGTAAATAATTTAGAAGAACTTATGAAAATACCAGGGTATTGCCTAGAGATTAGCTTAAATAAAAAAGTAGTAGAATATAACCTTAAAATAAAAATAATTAAATGGAATAATGTAATCGCTATTAGTAAAATAGAAAAAGAGGGGTTAGTTAGCGGAATAAAAAAGGATCTTTCTGCAATAAAAGAAATAATAAATGAAAATGGGCTTAATGATCTAATTTACCAAAATTATAAGCTAAAAAGACAAATAGAAAGATAAAGGTATTTTATTTTCATATTAAATTCTCCAGATAAACCACCAGGATAAAATAGCAATTACTATCCCAATAATGTAACTTATGGGAATTTTTATTATTCCTAAATTCAACCAAGGGTAATAATTTGCAAATTTTGGATTGAAAGAATCTTTGAACTTAATTTCTTTGTTAAAAACAAACCAGAGAAAATCTTCTATAACCAAACCTGTAGTAAAAGCGCTTAAAATAATTCCAAAAAGCTTAATATCAAAACCATAAATAATAAATGGAAGGGTTAAAAGCAATGGCCACATTAGAAAAAATACGAAAAATGATATTGTGGAAGGCAATATTTCTTTGTTATTTGTATTTTCCACCCAACTTTTCTTCTATCCCAAGGATATTTTCCTTCAACAGAAGACTCCCAGAAAGCCATGGCGATAAATGCAGCCCAAACCCAAATGAAAATCAAGATAATATTCATAATGTAAAAAAGAATACGGTATTTAATAACTTATCGAAAAAGAGTATCTGCTTAGCTTTCTGAAGTTGTCTGTAGATAAATAAAAATGATAAAACGGGTTAATGCCCTTTAGGCATAACTATTGTTGCCATTAAGTTAATTTAAATATCCAATAGCTCATGTTAAATTTCTCTAAACGAGAAATTTAGTATTGTAATGATTCAAGATTTTGAAAACATGCCATATCCTTGCCTCATTTATAATAAGAAAGCTGCTGAAGTTAGGTATATTAAATAAAGACTGCTTTTATTTTTATAAGTTATATGCTAAAAATTGTTCCATATCTGAGCTTCAGAAAGCTAAGCTCTTCCGAAAAAGACTAAAGGCAATAATTTATTTTTTAAATCCATCAATTATTTTAGCAATTTTTCTAACGCTCTCCTGAGTTTTCCACTTGGGTTTGAAACCTTTGGTTCTTTTAATATTTCCTAATAATTTTGCTAAATCAAAATCTTTTTCAGAGTTAAAAGAAGAAAAATATCCTTTTTCATTAAGGGATTTAGCTAAATATTCTTGTTCTGTCTGCTTTGGTGTCGGAGCAAATAACCCTTTCTTATCTAATTCTGCAAGATCCATAACAGTTGTATAACCACTTCTAGAAATAACAATTTTAGCTCTATTCATAAGCTTGTTTCTTAGTTTTCCTGAAGCATAAGAATAAATTTCAATATTATTTTCTTTATTAACCTTATGATACATTTGAGTAGTATCTCCCAACACAAAAATCTTTTTGCCTTTTAACTTTTTGCTTTGCTCAATAAGGCTATTAACAAAAGTATATTTAGTATCTAAAAGAAATCCGCTAATTATAAAATAATAATCAATATCTTGTTTTATTTTCTCTTTTTTATAAGACGACAAAATTCCAATATATTTATGTAAAAGTTTATTTGCATGTTTATTATGGGAAAGCTTGCCTGATAAATTTCTTTTATCCTCAAAATCAAGAATAAAAACTAAATCATATTTATTTAAACAGCGATAATTATAAAAATTCACAATTTTAGAGAAAATTTTTATTGGTCCTGATAACAAGATATCAACCATATGAGTTAAAACAAAAGAAGGAATATCTTTATCATAAAATCCGTATCTGCAATCAGAAATAATCAAATTAATATTATGTTTCTTAATTAATTCATTGCAAAAATTCTTTTCTTTTTTTACAGAAAGGGCAGCTTTAAACGCATCCTTAAATATATATAAATAAAAATTAATTCCAGAACCCCTCAAAAGTGGAGGAAATCCTTCGAAATTATAAAAATCTATGTTTTTATTATTTTTAAATTCACTTTTAAGGAAACTTAGGGCATTCCCAGTTGAAACAATATATACTTTGTTATTTTTAGCATAATGCTCAATTAAAGGCAAGCTTCTAGTAGCATGGCCTAATCCTAGTGAATTAACTGCAAATAGTATATTCTTGTTCATTTGTTTAATTAAATTCTTTTATACTGGTCTCTCCATGAAGTTTATAATTAATAATCTGCCTAGAATAATCTCCTAAAATCATTTTATAACTCCATTCATAAATATACTTTATAACGATATTAATTCTTCCATCATTATCAAATCTACGTACGTCCAAAAAAATTGGTTTGTCTTTTAGCATTTTAAACTTTCCAAGATTAAAACAATCCCTAACAAATGCATGATCCTCACTGATAACAAATTGTTCATTAAATCCCCCTATCTGATTAAATATCTCTTTTTTAACAAATATGCAAGCTCCTCCAGCATATGGCGCAAAATGCTGCATGATAAACATTCCATAATTAGCAGCAGAGAACATTAATTTATCAAAAACTCTTTCAGAAATAGGCCTAAAAAAAGAGGCAGCACATACTGCCATACTTCTATTAAATTCTTCAATGCTTTTTTTCAAAAAATCTCTTGGCAGAACCACATCTGCATCTAAAAATAATAATAATTCTCCTCTCGCAACTCTTGCTCCATTATTTCTTCCAACACTCGGCAATCCACCATCAACAATCCTGCAACCATATGCTTCAGCAATTTCCCTAGTTCTATCAGTAGATTGTGCATCTGAAACAATGACTTCAAAGTTTTGATAATTTTGTTTCACTAAAGAATCCAAAATTCTTGGCAGGCATTTCTCTTCATTTTTTGTTATAATAATTATGCTTAACATTTTAATTTAAAGATTAAAAACTTTATTTTGATCAAAAAAATCTCCAATTGAATGAATTATTCTGTCTCTATCTGGAGAATAAAAAGGATTGTGGTATCCATTATTAATAATTAAAAATTTCTTCTTTTGTGATTTAAATTTATTATAAATTTTTTGAGAATCATTAATCTTTCCTAAAAAACTATATTCAGAATGAATTAATAAAAACGGGATATTAATTAATTGTGCTGATTCGTTAGCTATTTTAATTCCATATCTTCCTATAGAAAGCCCATTTATATGGTTTTGTAAATAATAAAAATGGTGTTTAGTTCTTCCATTAAGTTTCCCCCTTCGTTTACCCCAATATTTTTTAATTAAGCTTAAATTATCTGTTATTTCTAAATTAATAGGAAATCTAAGTTTGCTTGGCATTGAAATAACAAAAAGTCCTTTAACAGGATATTTAGCTGCAAGCTGTATTGCTAAATAAGCCCCAAAACTAATGCCTCCAATAATAATCTCTCTTCCTTTTTTTATCTCTTTTTTTAATTCTTCTTCAACCTGATTTAAAAAATCTTCATATTTTAGATTATCCAAAGATTGAATTGTTTCTCCATGGCCTATTAATCTAGGGATTGTAATTATTGCCTTAAATCTTCTATGTAGGTAATCAGCTAAGCCATTAAAATCAGTCGGACTTCCAGTATATCCATGAATAATAAAAAATTCTTTTGTTGAATCTGATTTTAAATTAATTGGTTTTGCTAATGAATCAAATTCCATCTTAAGTTATTAATATTAATAATAAAAATAAGTTTATAAAACTATTTTTAACAAAAAAGCGGGGACCGGGACTCGAACCCGGGAAAAGTCGCTTACTGCTATTTCTACCAACACACCAGCTGCAGGTTCGGTTTTCCTTAAGAATTTACTCTCGAGAAATCGACCGCAGTAGCCGCTGTGCCATCCCCGCATAACCTTCAAAAAGCAAAATATGGCAATTATTTAAAGTTTCCCTATGTCCAAAGGTATGCAATCATCACTGACATATATTCAATAAGTTAATAACATATTAAAATCACTTAAACTATAAAGATTAACCTCTCAACCAATTTTATTTTTTCGTAAAAAACTTGAGAATTACAATATAAATAATCACTACCACTAATCCAGAAATAAAAAAATTTGTTATTCCTTCAGCAATTCCTGAATAAATGAGATCAAAATCTAGAATATTAAAATAATTTAGAATAATGAAATTCTGGGTAAAAAGAGAATAAACAATAAGCAAGGCAACATGAATAATTGCAGATAAAAGCATAAGTTTCAAAAATGCATCAAAATACTTATTTTTCACTATTGAATTCATAATTATCTTATGAGAATTTATTATTTAAAGATATTGCCTTGCTTTAAAACTAACTAAAAAACCACTAAAATCAAGAATAAAAAGGTTTATATAATATTAAATATTATTAAATAATATGAAAAATAAATATAAATTAATTAGAAAAATAAGAAAAAATGGAACTAGTTTAGCAATAAATATACCTAAAGAAATTGTAGAAATTATGAATATAAAAGAAGGTGAACTAATAGAGATAGAAATTAGTAAAATATAAAATGAAATTAACAAAAGAATTTGCCGAAATTATTGGTATGTTCGCTGCAGATGGATGTCTACAAGAAGAGTATATTTGTATGTGGGGGAATATTAATGAAGATAAAGAATACTATAATAAAATAGTTTGTCCTTTATTCTCGAAAGTTTTTGGTAAACAAGTAATTGCGCATGAAAAGAAAAGTAATTCTGTCTATGGATTTTATATTTGTGATAAAAAAATCGTTTCAATTTTTAAAAATTTAGGTTTTTCAAAAAATAAGACTTATAATGTGAAAATTCCAAATATAATAAAAGAAAGTGATAATAAAAAAATAATGGCTGGTTTTATAAGAGGTTTTACAGATTGCGACGGATGTTTAACATTCATGAAAAGGAAAGAGAAAGGATATAGTAAATTCAAAAGAACATTCAATGCCTATCCAAGAATTTTAATTAATGTGGTATCAAAAAATATTATAGAAGACATAAGCGATTTATTAACAAAGTTAGAAATAGACCACTCAAGACATATATATAAAAATAAAAGATTAGGTTGGGGGGATCACCATGTCATAACTGTTAGAGGAATTATAGGATTAGAAAAATGGAAAGAAAAAATAGGTTTTAACAGCCCAGCCAAACTAACAAAATATTTCATTTGGAAAAAATATGGATTTTGTCCAACTAATATTTCATTAAGTCAAAGAAAACTTATTTTAAACAATAAATTAGACCCTAATTCTTTTTATAGTCTACTTTAAAAAAAATGCTCCTGGTAGGATTTGAACCTACGACTTCCAGCTTAGAAGGCTGGCACTCTATCCAAGCTGAGTTACAGGAGCTTCTTATATGAAGATTATTAAAATAGAGTATATAAAAATTTACCTAAGTAAATTTTTATGGTAAATAATGAGAAAATCAAATTAAATAGTAACTCTTAAATAATATATCTCATCGCTAACTCTTTTAACTTCTTGAATTACTTCTAGAAATCCCGTTATTTTGCTGGCTAAAGTTCTATAATTCCCTTTAGATTTCTTTTCAATTGTATCTTGAATTAAATCATAATCTGTATTGCTCAGAGAGTTGCCTGGAATTTCATAATCTTTTTTCATTTTTAGATTAAATTAATTTAAGTTTAAATAATTTTGTATAATATTAAACACTTACTTTCATCAAATCCTCCGCAATCTCAGTATTCTTAAACACTTTTCTTGCCTCTTTCAAAAAATCATTTTCCTTTTTTTCATATTTCTGACTTAAGTGCATTAAAATAAGTTTCTTGGCATTAGATTTTTTAGCAGCCTGAGCAGCTTGCTTGGCAGTCATATGCTTGTATTGCTTGGCAGTTTCTTCTTCGTCAAGATATGTTGACTCACATATCAATAAATCTGCATTTTTAGCAATTTTTTCTATGCTATTATTTATTTGAGTATCTAAAACAATGCTTACTTTTTTTCCCTTATTAATATAAGTCATTTCATTAGCCTTAATTTTCTTGCCATTAACAATAATATCTTTTCCTTGCTTTAATTTCTGCAATACCGGAGAACTCGGAATCTTCAATTTCTTCAGTTTATCTTTGTCAATTCTTATTTTGTCTTTCTCAACAAAACTATAAGCCAGGCATCTTGCATTATGCATCATTTCCTCAGCAAAAATTTCAAAGTCTTCTGATTCGAAAACCTTTCCGCTTGTTACTTCATGAACCCTAACTTTTATATCGCCAACATGCACAAACATTTCTAAAATCTTCTGCATGAATTGTTTTGTTCCTTTCGGCCCGTAAATTTCCATTTCTTTATCATACCCATTAAGAACCAGTGTTTGCAATAATCCTGGCAAACCTAAAATATGATCGCCATGCCAGTGAGTTATAAATATTCTTTTAACAGACATCGGACTTATTCCTGCTTTCCTAAATTGTTTTTGAGTACCTTCACCACAATCAAAAAGCATAGCTTCAGCTTTATATTTCAGCAAAATAGCCGGATGATTTCTTCTCAGTGTAGGTATGGAACTGCCTGTTCCCAAAAAAATAATATCTACCATAATTTATATAAGAATAAATGCTTTAAATAACTTACATAATCAACCTATAATCTTAATTAAACTATAAAAATAAATAAATTAAAACTGCTTAAAATATAAAATTAACATCTCAAACTAATAAAATCATGTTAAATTTCTCACAAAAGAGAAATTTAGTGTTATAGTGATTCAAAATTGTTCTGAAATCATGCAATATCCTTTCCTAATTTAAATGGGTAAGATACTGAAACTTATAATTTTAACATAACTAATCCACTTAAAAACTAGTAAAGCTATTAGAGTATTTTAAAAAATGTTCTTGAATCATTACAAGACCTCTACTTAATTTATATAATCAATCAACTCTAGTTTATCTTGCTAATTTTAAGGTATTTCCAGATTAAATCCACTAACTTTAGTTGGACTATTGGCCATTAAAGGAAGTTTCATAAAAGAAAACCTTGGCACCTAAAAGGAGATGTCATAAGAAGAACCTTGGTTCTTTTTATTACGGCTAAAGCTAAATATCAAGACACCTATAGAATTTGGTGTCCATTAAAATCAAAAAAACTGGACTATTTCTCTTCTTTCAAGGCTGTTGATGCTGGCGAAATAAAAACAATTGTATCTCCTCTCAAAAAAGTCAATCCTACATTTCGCTTAATTTCATTGTTCTGCATTTCCTTCGCATTGTCAAGAACAACGTTTATATGTATGTCAAAAGCAAGAAGTGTTCCAACCATCTGCTTTTCACTTTTTAACTGCACCAAAATTTCCTTGCCTTTCGAATGATTCAAAAGGTCAAGTGGCCTTTCAATTCCATTAACCATAATAAGTTCTTATCTAAGAACTTTTTAAATCTTTGCCTTTTTTCCAAATTTTTTCAAAATTATTTGTGAAATTGAATAAAAAATATTTTAAATTTTTTAGAAAGGTATTTAAACCATTATTTAAACTAAATATCATGAAAACAGGAAGAAAAATTTCCGGCGGAAAATATAAAAAGCAGAGAAAAAAGAAAAAATACGGGCTGCCTGGAGAAAAAAGAATTGTGAAACTAAAGGAAACTAAAAAGAAAACCCTAAGAATGCTAGGCGGGAATGTAAAAGTAGTCTTGCTTGGGAGCAATGAAATTAATGTTTTTGACAAAAAAAACGGAAAAGCAAAAAAAGTTAAAATAAAAAATGTTCTTGAAACGCCTTCAAATAGGTTTCTTGCAAGGCAGAATGTCTTGACTAAAGGGGCGATTGTTGAAACCGAGCTCGGAAAGGCAAAAATTACAAGCAGGCCAGGCCAAGAGGGCACAATACAAGGAATTTTAGTAGAGTAATACCAAATTTTTATTATTTGTAGCTTTGCACGGAAACTCTTTTATTATAAATCTTTCGCCTGTTTTTGACCGAGAAGTGCTGTAAAAACTATTAAAATAGGCTATGTTGTCATAGAAAGTCCGCAAGTGTTTATTTACCGCTACAAAGATATATAAACCAGGATCGATATATTTATATATGAAAGAGGTAAAAAAGAGAGATGATACACAAGAGTAGTATTTCTAATGAAAATCTTGAAGATCATAGTTATGTAAGAATAAAAATTAATCATTCTAGAGATAATAAAGTAAAAGGATTCTATTTATTAATGACTAATGGAAATACATATTCTGATAAAAAAGATGAGTTTATTGTAGAAAAGAGATTTCTTAAATTATTAGAAGGCAATAATATAACCTTTCAGTTATTGCCATTAAACCCCTCAGAAGAAGATGACTCACTTCAAAATTGATATACAATTGCCTCTTAATTTTAATCCTGAAGATGGTGGAGAGAAAGTCCCTGAGGAATTCTTTTTTGAAACTTATGAAGATTTACTAAAATTAGCAGGAGGAATAAATACTAGTAATATTCAAATAATTGGTTCCTGGATAAATCCTCATGATAAAAAAAGATATAACGATAAAAGTGTAGTTTATACAATATTAGTTGATTCTGAGGATAAAATGACTATTCACAATGCTACCAAAATAAAAGAATTAAAAGAATATAAAGAAATATTAAAGAAAAAATTCAAACAGCATGAAATATTTATGGTAGCAAGTCGTTGCGTTTGGCTATAAAAATTATAATTTCTTATCAAACAACCTTCTCAAAGCATCGCTAACAACCTCTGCCCTTGATCTATAGCCATTTTTAGATCTCTTAATATACTCATCAATTTTCTTAGCTAATTCTTCATGAATTGAAACATTAACATATCTTGCCCTCATTATTTTACTACCTCCTTGTAGTCCACTACAAGTAAGCGATAAGTTTTTATAGGACTTTTCACTCACAGGTAAATGATAGAAAATGATAACAAAAACTAATAAAAAGTTTGAATCATTAAGAAAAAAAGCTGAAAAGGCAATAACTGAAATCTGCAAAGATGAAGAAACAATACTCAAGTTTATGGAAGAAGCAGAGGCAAGGCATGAACATATATTTAGACCTAGACCAAGAATACTGCCAGATAATACATTCTTACCACCTTTAGAACATTCTCCAGATTTTGGAACAAATCCAAATTCAGCTATTCCCCATAGCCTTTTTAGTTTTTCAAAAACATTAATACATAAACCTTCTCATATTAGTATAATATTACATATTGATGACTATTATTATTTTAAAATATTACATCATCGCCATTGGGATATTTTAATTTACCATAAGGGAGAGAAAAGATTGTATAAAATAGAACCCGAACATAGATTTCATGAACATCACCATAAAATAAAAAATATGTCTAAATTTAAAGAATTAATGAAAGAGAAATTCCCAGAAAAAAATCTGGATTATATGCCTTATGCTCATCAAAAAAATATTCAAAATGGATAATATAGACAAATTACTAGAAGAGAAATTTATGATTGGATATTTCAGATTTTCTGTATATCCAAAATTCAAAGTTAAAATAAAAGAAGTTATAAAAAAACATAATAAAGAAATAAAATGGATTTTTAAAGAAGAAGAAAGTAGAGATGAAAATGGAGATAAAGTTATTCGTTTAGAATTATATACTGATAAAGGAAGTTTAAATGAATTTAGCGAAAAAAGGGCATTTTTTATCGGTTTAATTGAAAATATTTTTGAAGTAGTAGGATTATACCTTGATGAAGATACGGCTACAGAATACAATAAAAATTTTATTGGTATTGCTTCTGGGAAAGATTTTATAGATCTCAAAAATGTAGATATTAATGTAAAAAATAATATAACTTATTATTATATAAGTTGTTTTGGAGAGCGATTATATTTCCTTGGGGATGTTAATAAAATAATAGAAGCCGAAAAGAAATACCCAAAAATAACAGAAAAAATATTTGGAGAAACTGTTCAATCATGGTATGAAAGAAATGTAGAGATTATTAAAAAAATATTTGTAAACGAAGAGAATTTTAAAATTTCTAAGGCAATTGTAACAATATTAGAGAAGAATAGCCATATAAGAAAGATTCCTTACAAATTAAAAAAATTTAGAATAGCTACATAATTAAAACTTAGGTTTTCTTGCTCTCAAAAACTTTCTTATTAAATCAATATCTGATTTATAATAATTTCTATTGCCTTTTGGCATAGGCTGAATTATTTTCTCTTTTCCCATTAAAGCCATTCTTCTTTGAGTTGTAACTGGATGAACACCTATTTGTTTGGCAACTTGAGAAGGAGTTACTTTCATTTTAGTGCTGGAAATAGCTCTAAGTATTTCTTTATCTATCGGGTGTAACTTCCTAAAGGGCTTAATTATTTTTGACATTTTTCTTTAATCTAATTGAATATTCTTTTGTTTCTGGATCGCACTCTATTACAAATATATCTCCTTTTTTAATATTTAACTCTTCTACAAAAGCTATTGGGAGTTTTAGACTATACTGCAAACCATTGCCTCCTTTACTTTCCAATACTTTTACTTCCTTAACAATCTTTGTTGGCAATCGTGGTTTTAATAATTCTTCAATTTCCTCAATTTTTTCTTTATCTTCATCTCCTTTTGATTTCATTAATATTTTTAGTGTTAATACTTTATAAATTTATCTATATATAGCACTTATATTATTCACTATAGAAATATTTATAAAGGTATAAATTAGTAGCACTATTATATTTCATAAATAAATATTCCTCTAGGGGAAGATAAGGAGTCCTCTCAATTAAGCTGGATCAACCAGGTAAGAGGATTCCCAATATCTAAAATGGAAACACAAGCAGTTTTACCAGTAGAAACAAAATATAGTCAGAATTGGCATAAGTATAATTTAGCTAAAACACACGAGAAAAGAATGTTCTATCAGCTTCTTCATGAATTATGCCAGATTATTCCTGAACCTGATTATAAATTTGGGAGACCACCAATACCAATTAAAGATATGATTTTCTGTTTAGGACTAAAGTTATATTCAAATTATTCTGGGAGAAAGGTTATGTCTGATTTAGTTCATGCTGAAAGAGCTAATTACATTATGAAATCTCCTCATTTTAATACTTTAACGGATTTTTTAGCCTGTGATATAACTTATGATCTCCTTCAGAAGATTCTTACAATTTCTGCTATGCCTCTTAAAGAACTTGAAGACCAGTTTAGTATAGATTCAAGTGGTTTTGGTTCATATCAATATGAAAGATGGCAAAGAGTTAGATTTTCAAGGTCTTATGAAGTTAGCTCAAGAAATTATCTTAAAGGACATGTTTGCATAGGAACAAGAACTAATGTAATTGTAAGTGCAGAAGCAACATACGGCAATCTTTCAGATGTAAAGCAGGCACCTGCTCTTCTTGAAAAGGTAGGAAAGAACTTTAATATAAAAGAGGTTTCAGCAGATAAAGCATATAATGCCCATAGAATATTTGAAATTATCGAAGAAATGAATGCTAAGCCATTTATAGCTTTCAAATCAAATGCAAATCCAGGTAAGGACTCGCCAGAAATATGGAAGCGAATGTATGATTATTTCGTCCTTAATCGTGAAAGTTTCATGAAACACTATCACAAACGTTCAAATGTTGAAACAACCTTTGCCATGATAAAACTTAGATTAGGAGAATTTTTAAAGTGCAAAAATTATACAAGTCAGAGAAATGAACTGCTGATGAAGTTTATCTGCCATAACATAACTTGTCTTGTTCAAGAAATATTTGAGAGTGATGTTCACGTTGATTTTCGTGAATGCATGAAAAAATATGTTGAGGTTAAAATTTAGTTTTCGGTCAAGCTTTTTTAGTCAGCGAGACTTTTAGTGCAAGTCCATTATTTGTAGCTAATTAAGAAAAGTAACAAAAGCTTTATAAAGGCTTTTTGCTTTGATTTATAAACCTTACTAAAACCTTTTAAAAGTTATATTTACTTAAATATCCTATAAACAAAATACTTCCCATAAAATGGCTGCTTATGTTAAACGATGTCCGGAATGCAACAGCGTCAATCTTACTTATGACGACGAGAAAGGAGAAGTTATCTGCAATGACTGCGGGTTGTTAATTGAAGAAAAGATGGTTGATACTGGAATTGATCTTTCTGGAAAATTTGATAAGTCGGAGAAAAAAGGAAGAGGTGGAGCTCCAATGAGCATGCAGAAATTTGACAAAGGGCTTACAACAAATGTAGGAGAGATTTCTGATATTTACAAGCTTGATACAAAGCAAACAAGAAAATTCTTAAGGCTAAAAAAATGGCAGGAGCGTGTAAGCACAAGCATTGAAAGAAATTTAAGGCTTGCAATGGCTGAATTAAGGCGAGTTTCTTCATTCTTAAACTTGCCAACTGTTGTCAGCGACGAAGCAGCTAGAATTTATAACTATGTATTACAAAGAGGGTATGTTAGAGGCAGAAGCATGGAATCTGTTATAGCTGCCTGTATTTATGCTGCCTGCAGGTCTTATAATATTCCAAGAACTCTAGATGAAATTGCGCAGGCATCTGATATGGAAAGAAAGGAAATTGGCAGGACATACAGATTTATTATACGAAGGCTTACAATAAAAGTAACTCCAAGCTCTCCTAATGATTATATCTCAAGATTCTCAAGCATTCTTCATCTCTCGCCAAAAACACAAAATCACGCTCTAAGAATTTTAAAAAAGGCAAATGACGAAGAGTTAACTTCTGGCAGAGGCCCTGCAGGAATAGCAGCAGCTGCTTTATACGTGGCTGCTTTGCTAAATGACGAGAAAAAAACTCAGAGAGAAGTTGCAGATGTTGCGGGAATAACAGAGGTTACAATAAGAAATCGTTACAAAGAGCTAATTGAAAAGCTTGGCTTGGAAGACAAAATGAAACTCAGTGAGCTGGAAAAGAAAAAAGCTTAATGAGTTAGAAAAGAAAAGTGCATCAAAATGAAGCTTCCTACAACAATAGGATATAATAATTATCTAAACCTAATATTTAATTTTATTATTTATTTGAAAACATACAATAAAAATTTTTCATTTAGAAAAATTTAGCCTTATTCAATATTCATCAACTTTTAATCTATAACTAAAATACTCGCTATTATTTTATATTTTTACATATTATAGTTTTGTTCATAAGATAAAACCTTAAGTATTATAAAAAATAACTAATAGTAAACTAATAGTATTTTGTCATAATTATAAAGTAACAACAACCGAAAGGTTTTTAAATAAGTATTAAGCTCTAATTCTATGGAAACTCCAAGAATAACTGAAATAACAGAAGAACAAATGTTAGATTTAGGTAATAATATACGTGAATTATATATGAATTATACTCATGGGGAATTACTAGAATATTCCTTAAATAATTAAAATGTTAAAAAAAACCATCTTCTCGGTTTTAGCACTATTTTCAATAATCCTAGTATCTAGTTTATTCTCATTGCAAATGACTTCAGCAGAAATTATATGGTCTCTGCCAACAGAAGTAGAATTTACAATTGTTTCTCCAACATTTGATTTCAGCATTCTAAGCCCTATAAACAAAGTTTATCGCACTAAAAGCATTCCTATAGAACTCGTAGTAAATAAACCTGCATCTTGTTCATATTCTTTAGATAATAATGCCTATACATTTCTTGGAAACGGAATAAATCTAAAAAGAACAATAAGAACCTCAAGCGGGTCGCACAATCTAAGGATAAAATGCAATACAAATTCTGAAGAAAAAATAAAAAGCGTTGATTTTAAAGTTAAAATTTCCCAAGATAATAATTTTAATCAGGTAGATGAAGACAATGCTTTTGAAGAACAAATAATTCAAACTAATCAGCCAAGATATAGTGAATGGACTTGCATAAATAATAAATTACAAAGAATAATTACAATAAATAACCTAGACAGCATAGAATATGGAGGAGTTTGTGGATTGGAATTAACATCAGGCAAAAAAGCAAAACTTAGTTCGAATTCATTAACATCATTAAATAGCTGGATAATTTTACTTCCATTAATTTTAATCCTTTTAATACTAATTGCCTTGGTTTCTATAATTTTGGTTATGTTTTTAAGAAAATAAATAATAAAAGACACCTGCGGTTTCTCTTATGACGCTTCCCTTAAATAGCTAAGTTACCCTTATCAACCCTTCCTTAAATTTAGAAATCATGCTATAATTTTACCTACTTTATCAGCTTGAAGTGCTAGATTTACCAGTTTTAATTAATAAATATAAACTTAATCTAATAATTTTAATTAACTTAATAATTTATTTTCAATATTTCAAGATTAATAATTTCTGCGAAGCAGACTATCTTAATTCTTAAGGGTGGGTGGGAGGGTAAGAGATACTTTTTTAAGCAAACATAATCTCATATTTTTACGCAGGGGTAGCGAAGTGGTCAAACGCACGGGACTCAAGACTTGAGGCGATAAGTTAGAAATCCCGTTCCTTAGTGGATTCACAGGTTCGAATCCTGTCCCCTGCATTTTTAGAGAGAATTAATTTTACCATAATATAAATTTAAAACATATCAAACCTAAATCATCTAAATCAAGATTAATAAATATTAAATAAGGCATAAATTTTCTTAATATGAAAATTTATTTATTGTAATGATTCAAGCATATAATAAAAACTTAAGCTAATCCATCCAGACATCATATAGTCTAACAGAAACTTTTTTTTCATGAAAGAATCTTTTTAATTCATTTACATATTCTATGGGAACTAAAATATCTCCCTTTCCTAGTTTTATAGCATTAATTTTCTCAGCCAATCCAGCATATTTTTTCTTGCCTATTTTAAATCCAAATAATTTTCTAAAAATAGAAACTCTTTTGCTATCTGGCTTTATATTTTCAAAAGAAAATATTGTATAATGCTTGACTTTTTCAATATCTGACTTATATTTTCCATAAAGCATTATTCCCGTATTCATAACCGCTCTTTTAAGATCTTTCCATTCATTACTATCTAATTTTCCCGAAATTATGGATATTTCATTAGCAAGGCCTTTCAATTCCCATTCTTTATAAGAGTTTGTTTTATAGTAAGCCTCAAGTATATTATTTATCTTTTTTTCTAATTTCTCTGATTTAATATCTCTAACATCAATAAAGAGGTCAATATCAGACTCTTCATCAAAATCTCCTCTTGCAACCGAGCCATGCAAAATAATCCTGTTTATTTCACCATTTTCCACTTTAGATAAAAGATAAGAGGCAAAATCCATTGCATAGGCTATAAGTTCATTTGTTTTCAATATTTTTTCCATTTTTTAAGCCTCCCAAGTTATCATTTATAATTTTCCTAAGCTCATTAAAATTCCTTATGGATTTGTTAATTCTATTTTTCGGCTTTCTATTCTCATAACACAAAGCAGTTCTTTCCAATTCAATAGATTTCATTAATAATAAAATTCCTTGTTTTGAAGGAAAGTCAAATGGAATTCTTTTTTTAATTAAATTGTCGCTTTTAAAAATTCTATGGTCTATTTGATCTCCAGAACCCTGCAAAAGTCTTAATTTATGCAGATATATAGCCAAAAGCTCAACAGAGCCTTGAGAAATATTATAGCCGATATTTCTCTGATTTTCTTCAATGCCTTCTTCAATAGCTTTCTTTATGTTGGCCAAATGCTCTTTGTAAGCTTTTTCATGCTCTTCTATTTTCATTTTATTGTATTGTTAATCTATTAAGCATAATTAATATTAATTTATTGTTACTTTTGTAACATAAGTTTATTACATTTGTAATATTTAAATCTTTCGTCCATTAACTTTGGTTACGTTTGTAATATAATGTAAAGAGGAATTAAAATTAAACTCTTTTTTTCACCCGCATTTTTATCATTACTTTATAATAGTTACAAATAGAAAGATTTATAAACCATAAATCTCTTAAAATAATAACCTAAATGAGGTAAAAAATGGAAACACAAACATACGAACCAGTTAAAGAATTTGCAGAAAAAGCAGAAAACTTTGTTTATAGAATGAGAGATCTCAAAGAAAGAGTATATCAAGCAGTAGTTAATTCAAATAAAGTTGGAACTCAAAGAGCCTTATTTGAACTATATAAACATAGCCCCGAAGCAACAGAACTAAGTGAACCAGGAACAAACCATTGGAACATTGATGCACTACGCAATTTACCTATAAGAGTGTCTGCAATGTTAAGGCAAGGAATACCAAACGAATTAGAACAAAGACTTATTGCTGTGTCAGGTGAGGCTTCATTTGTTGCAAAAGAAGTAGAAAAATTTGAAGAAGCTGCAAATAAAAAAGTAGCTTAATTTTTTTATTTTTATTCTCTTTATTAATTTATATTATTTTCTATAAAGAATTACACCTTACATTTATTTTAGTGCATTTCTCCCGCATTTTCAGAAAGAATTAAGAAATAAATTATGCAGAACAAAATTCACCTTTCCATTGATTAAATGAATTAAGAACATTATCTACATATTCTTGATTATCTCCACCCTTGTAAACTTTCAAAATGCAAATTAATTGTTTAACATCATCATCTAAATTGCATTTTGTATAACTACCAGCAGGATTATCAAATGCATTTTTTAATTCTGCTGATGCTTTTTGAACTTGGACTGTTGGATTGTCAGCAAAATCCTCTCTGCTTTCTAATTCATCTCCATAACCCATAAAAAATCTATGAGTCTCATCTACAGTCATGCTAGATTCCCATTGAGATATAGAAGTTAATAAAGCTCTAAAGCTTTCTTCACTAAATCCATTTGGATAAGAATTAGAATATTTCTCAAAATAAGTTTTATATGTTTCATACTTCTGATCATAATTATTAGATACGCCTTGCGTATTTTTAATATCGCAATTCAATGACGTCTGAACAGAAGAAGTATATCCAGGTTCATTAATAATTTCTGGTTGAGAAATGAAATTTGAATTAGATTTACAAGAAAGAAAACCATAATAATCATTATTCTTCCTTACATCGCTTTTTGTAAGTGCTTCTTTGCTTACGCTATCCTCTCTATTTCCTCCAATTATTTCTAAATTATCACCATTAACAGACACAATAATTCCACAATGTCCCAAACTTCCTGCTTTCAAATTCGCAAATGTAACAGGACATCCACTTTCCCTACAATTACATAAAATATCTCCCACTTTAATATTATCTAATTGTTCTATAGAATAAGCATTACAATCATATTTTCCAGGATCGTCTCTTATCTTAGTAAAATAATTTGAATGTGAAGAATCAAAAGGGAAATTTAATCCTGCCTTTTTTACAACGTAAGAAATAAATACTGCAGACCAAGGAACATTTTTACAATTTTGTGGTTGTAGATTTATAAAGTTATAATATTCTTTTAATACACTATTTCCTTCAGTACTACATTCTTGAATTTTTACATAATTCCATCTATTATATTCACTTAAAGCAATATTCGCAAGTATATTTTCTTCTCTAACTCCCTCTTCCTCCACTTTTCCAGTTTCAACCTCTCTTTTCTCCTCCTGTCTTAATATAAAATTTATCCAAGAAATCTCAGCCATAGCATGATTAACTCTTGCTCTGTCAAACAAGATTCTAGCATCCTGGTCAATTGTTGGTATAAACTTGCTTTTCAAATAATCAAGCTTTGCAAAAAGAACTTTAGCTTCGTTTTCAGATTCATCAATAACTAATCCTGTTGCAAACAACTTGGCAATTCTGCTTTCAATTTCATTTAATTCTCCTTCAATTTCTCCATTAATTCCTATTCTTTTTTGATTTTCTATTTCATCTAGCTGCTCTGCATATTTATTCAATGTATCAGTTGTTGCATTCCTGATTCCAGCAGCTCCCGGAGTTAAAGCAACATTAATAGAATTTTGATCAAGCCAGCAAGCAACTTTCTGGTCATCACAATAGCCTACTTTCAGCCATCTTTTAATATTTGTTGGCCCGCCAGGATTATTTGTAGCACAAACTCTTACAATTCCACTATTGTAAATTTGCGGATTAATTAACTCTTCAGTTCCTGCTTGAATATTGGGATTTACCAATGATAATGCTCCCGAAGTGCCGGAAATGCAGGCTCTCTCGCTTGTTATTTGCGTGTTTGTTAGCTGATTCTGAATATATTTATCTCTTAAATAATCCAAGGCAAATGAAGTTGATACTTGCTTGAAACCGCATTCTTCCTGCCCGTTAACCCTCACACAAAGCTGCTTAAATCCAGATGGAGCTGTAAAGTCTCTTGCCTCGCTAGTATACTCTCCTCTTCCAACAAAACCAGTAGCAACTGTTACAGCACCTGTCGGCTGGAAAAATGATTCTCCAGGAGCATCTCTTAAATAAACACTATAATAAACTCCGGAATCTTTTCCTGCAAAAATATGATAAAAGACTTTATAGTGTGAAGTAGCAGGTATTGTTGCATCACTTTGTTTTATCTCGTCAAACCAGGCTGAAAACTGCGGAGGAGAATCTGGCTCAATTAAAGTCTGAAATTTTTTAGGATATTTTGTTGAAACAAAAGATTTGCATATTTGTGTTCCAACATCTTGAGTTGACCTTAACTTATAAGCATTAAAAGCGCTCTGCCCGTATTGATTTGTAAAAAAGTTAATTGAATTCTGCATATTGCTCCAAGCTGCCTGAACATTCAAATACTCTCCCCCGCCTCTAATACCTCCTTGCCCTGTTGCAAACTCTAATAACTTGGGAATAAAAACATTAAGTATAGGAGAAACTTGTTTCCAGAAAAACTCGCACTGATACACTGCAGTTATCTCATCACAAATTCCAACATACCTTCCTGTTGTAATGCTTTCCTGCAGGCAGTCTCGCGAAGCTTTTAATATAGAAACATAATTATCAATCCCAGCATGAACTCCTGTTAAACAAACCGGAATAAAAATTCCTTCCTTGTAATTCGGCAAGCATAAAAATAAACTTCCGGCAATTCCGCTCTGCACAACATCATTAACATAATACTTTCCTCCAAGATTACAGCGAGATGAAGGGCAGATTACAGGATCGCAAACATTAAACAACAATTGGCAATCTTTTGGCGACATAAAATCAGCGCATTGAGTTATTGCATTATTTGTTGCAGGATTCCCGACTTTAATTCTTCTGCCCAAAATATTGACAAAAGCAACCCCCGGCTTGTATTGGCTTGCTGCCTGTTGCAAGGCATTAATTGAATCTGCAACCTTTCTTTTAGCTTCAGAATCTGACAAACCATAAAATTGCGTTGCTGGCTGGCCTGTAAAAGTATTAAACTGCTGGCAATTATCATCGCCAAACCCTGAATCAAATTCAGCCCTTCCATTCTTGCCAACATTGCACAGCCAGAAACTTGAAACCAATCCAGAATCTTGGTAAACTTTAATATTTCCAAATGCAGGAAGTGTCTGCCTTGTCGCAGCATACCATCCATTAACTAAATCAATAGGAACAATTGCAGGCATGCCTTTGTATGGCTCTGTTTCATAATACCTTACTTCAGGATCTTTGTAAGGATTTTGATAAGATTGAGAATCTAGTTTCTGAAGAACCCTGCCATTATAAGTTTCAGTAAGGCTATCTTTTATTGTTTTAGTATCTTTTTCATTTATTTTTTTTGAAGTGTCAACTTTATTTCCATTTTTATCATAAACCTTATCAAAATCAAGAGTAAACTTATCTAAAGAATTTGGAATAGAATTTAATGCAACATAATAAGATGTCGATCCTAAAATAACTGAAGTTACAGGAGTTGCTTTATCTAATCCCGCAAATTGCCCATTAATAGTATCAACCCTTGCGCCATAATAATAATCAGTAACTTGCGCTCCTAAAGCTGTTCTAGGTGTCAAAACTCCCATTTTACCAGCTATTCCACTAGCTTTTGCTTCGCTCTCAACTTTCTTCGCAATCTCAATTTCATCCTGAATTTCTTTTGCCTTGCTTAAGCTTGTGTATAACTTTCTTTCAGTCATTTCCTTAAGTTCAGGATTATCCTTTATGTTAGGATCATTAAGAATTCTTAACCTTGTTTCAATATCTCTCATCTCGGGATAACTTATGCTATCTGGAGATAATCTTTCTTTTTTAATAACATCACTGACTTTTATTGGATTTTCTCCTTTAGGATCTTTAAATTCAAAATTATTGCTCCCATAATTTTCAATTAGATAATTAATATTCAGATCAGTGGATTTTTGAATGTTAACTTCTTTTCCTCCCAACAAACCAGATGATTTCACAACATCTGGTGTTGTGCTTTCCATATTTTTTATTCTCTGGCTTACATCATTCATATGTTTTGCAATTAGCTCAACTTCTTTTTCAATTGCATTGCTGTTTTTCCTAAAGCAATCGTCAACACTCGCATATCTTCCTTGAGTATTTTTCATTTCTTCCGCGCATCTCTCATGCCATCCCCCCTCTCCTCTCATAACTTCTTGCCTTGCAATTGCCTTGCCTCCAAGATTTGCAAATAAATTTTTAACCTGCAATGCAGCAGAAGTTGCAAAGCAAGCTGCCTTCATTCCCTTAACAACACTTCCAAGACTTTCTGAAATATTCTGCCACTTAGCAATGCTCTCATTTAATCTTTTAATTCTTTCAGCAGCTTTTTCAGGATTTAATGGGAAAGCTCTTTTCTCAATTCCAATTGCATAGCTGACATTTGCATAAGAAGCTAAATTATTAATTTGAGGGGTAATTCTTATTCTGGCAACTCTCTGGATATTTATCTGCTGAACATAAACATCCCTGCCGCAAATAGAAGCTCTGCTTCCAACAAAAATATTTTCTGTTTCTCTTCTAGAGCTTCCATCATAAACACAATTTCCAATAATTTCTGCAGCTTGCTCATCAAACCTTCCTAATTGAATATTTGTTTCAGGTTTTCCAGTTGATAAATCATTGCCAGGAAAGATTAAATAATCGCCAGTTTGTTTCGGAGTTTTCAAATCACCATCAACTAAAATCTTAACATCAAGCTTATCAGAACTAGGATCTTCAACACTTCTTAACTGAAGAACATGTGTCTGCCCGTAAAGCTCAAAAACAAAACTTGCTGCATCAGAATTTAGCTGAGAATTGCTCAAAACACTAGTTCCTGCTGGCAGCTCCTTTTCTGAATTAGGATATTTTTCATTAAATCTTAAAACAAGATCTGCTAAAACCTTTCCTTTTTTAGTCCCGCTTGCAAGTCTTATTGCTTCAATCAAAGATTTCTTTCCATAAGTTTCAGGATTTTCAACTTCTTTTGCCTGAGAATAATACGGAACATCTCTGTAATCCTCCTCAACAACTTTATACTGATCAATAGAACTGCTAAAATAATTTTCAAATACACTATCTCCTGTTGTTATCTCATTAGAGCTAATAAAATTTGAGAATTTAACGTCCTTACCTTGATAATCACGAATACTTTCTCCTTGTTTTATTATAGCTATTTCATATTGCTTATTATTATAATTTAAACTTTGAAATCCCGTATTAACTTGTTGATTTGATAAAATATTTAATCTCTGTTTTAATTCATCAGTTAATTGCTGACCATTATCTAAAGCAATTAAAACAGCATAAGAACTTCTGTCTAACTTCGATATTCCAACACTGCCCAAATAAATATCCGCGTTTCCTCCACTATATAATTTCTCTCCGGGAGAATAACCAACACTATTGCTTCCTGGAAAATCAAGAGCAACATTTTTTAATTTTAGCTGAAGGCTAAATTGCCTTTGTCCGTTAGTTGTTTGGCACGAACCTATCACTGTTCCAGAATCAGCTCCGCTTGTTACGACATTTGTAACCTTGCATATTCCTCCGGCAATTAAATCTCCCCTATAAACATCTTGAACATCCTGGTCAAAAACAATTGTTGCTTTCTTCTCAGGCCTGACAGCATCAACATAAGTTACAGAATAAGCAGCACTGCAATAAAATCCTGGCAAGGCTCTTTCAGAAGACCTTCCTTTCTGCACAAAAAAAGAATCAATCCTCCTGTTTGCATCAGAATAAACAGAAATCCTAATTCCGGTAGCTTCAATAGAATCAACTCGTATAAAATTCTTTCCATCCATAAAAGTGTATTGAGGATAATTTGCAGCCCATTCAGCATCGCTTAAAACCGGAATATTTTTTTCATTAATTCCTGTTCCAAATGCATAAGAAGAGCTGTATTGAATTCTTGCAGTTAAATTTCCTGCAACAAAATCACTTAAATTTCTTTCATTTGGCTGCTGTTTCAAAATTATTACAACATAACCAACATTATCTAAAGATGGAAAACCATTCTGCCCTATTTTAGGTGAAAGCCCGTATCTTGCTGGCTGGTAATAACTCACTCCAGTAACACCATTAGGAAGCATTCCAGAATAACTGAAAGTCATTGCTCTTATATCCTGCGGATTTATTGACGGATTTATCTGAAGCGCTTGTAATTTACAAAAAACAGGAACATTTTGTTCAGCTAATAAATCACTTCTTACAACAGCAGGTGTGCATCCTCCGGGAGCAATTTGCAGAATAAAATCCTGCCTCTCTCTGCAAAATTCTCTTGCAGAGCTTGCATTTCCTCCATAGATAAAAGGATATAATGCTGATGAAGGAACTCCCCCATAAGCTCCACCATAACTCCCTGCAAATCCTGGCCTCAATTGTGGATTAGAATAAAAATAGCTTCCTCCAGCCCCATTAAACTGCCCGCCAACATTGCTCCCATAAAACCTATCACTGCTAGTCACAGGATTGCTTGCAAATCTTTGTGTTCCAACATTTATTCCAGTACCACTGCTTGTAATTGGTTGGGCTAAAACAAATGATATTAAAAAAATAATTAAAACTAATAATAAGAAAATAAGCATAAAGAATTTATTAGTTAATGAGTTGCTGCAAACACTAGTTAAATTAAATAATCTTGAATTATTACAAACACCTGTTAAATTAAATTGATTACTGCAACTTAGTTTAGGATTATTAGTTAATGAATTATTGCTTGCCTTAAATTTATTATAATTACTTTCATTACTTAATCTAACTGAATTAAACCTAGTTGTTTCTATATTTTCAGATTTAATATAATTTCTACTGCTATCTAAGTTATTGTTAATCTTTTTATTATATTTTGAATTATAAAAAATATTTAGATCCTTTAACTTATTATTATCTTGCTTACTAATTAAGTTGTTTTTTATATTTCCAGATTTATTATGATTTCTATTACTATTCAATTTATAATCAAGTTTATTACCCAATAACTTAGTAAATTTTTTCATTTCTACATTTTCAAAAATACCATATGATTTCCCATCTATTTTTTTATTTTTCTCTTTTGTTTTTTTCATTTTTTCAAAGGGTTTATTTTCATCTTAAATTTAAATTCGCTCTCGCACTTTCATATAACTCATAATTCTGCTGCAACTGGTCAAGATTGCTTGGAGCAGGCAACGTGTCAATTGATATTTCAATTTTATTTGCATTTTTCAAATCACTATTCAAAATATAATCTTGTATTTTTCCTCCCGCGCTTAAAGCATTGCTTAGTGTTTGGCTCGGAATGCTAACATCAAAACACTGCTGATTCTTTTTTCCAAAAAATCCTAACAAGCCAGACGCTGGAACATCAACACATTGCCTTGTAGAGCTTCCAGGAATTGTCAAAGAACTTCCAGAGAATACCTGGATGGAAACATTGTAAAGCCCTTCGCCCAACTTTATTTTTTTGCCTTGGTAATCTCCAGATAATAAAGCAACACTAAAACTATTTTTCTCGCTCTCAAAATTAATCACGGCAACATCTCCTTCCTGTCTTGGCTTAAATTCCTGCCCACTAACAATCAACCTTAATTCCAGCTCATAAAGTTTGCTTAAAGGAACATTAATTGTATTTGGCTCGTTTGTTGAAACAATCACTTCTTGAGGCAAATAACCTTCTGCCTTTGCAATAATCTTGCCATTAATGCATTGAGGAAATGCTGCTGAAAGTTTTGCATCCTTGCCAGCAATCTCTGTCTTGCCTATAAGACATTTTGTGTTAAAGCAAACAAAATCAATATCAGATTCAATAGGATCTAATTCAGGGCTGTAAGCATCATAAGTGTAAACATCCATTCTTGTGTTTTTGTAATTGCAAATCTCATCAATAGTTCCTTCTTCGCTAACACTCTCTCCCTCCAATGATTGTCGTGGAACACTTTTATCAACAACAACAGAAACCGGAAACTGAAATATTTCCTCCTGATCATAAACCTGAATTAAAACAGGATAATAAATATCGTAAACAAAATGATAAGGCACATAACAAAATCCAATAATTCCCATTCCTTGTTGAAGTCCAACAGGCTCTGAAATTAACAAATTTCCGTCAGCAGGCCAGATTTCAATTCTTGTCGGCCAGTTAGGATTATACATAAAGTTAACTTGCTCATCACTTTGGATTTCATCAACTATAAAATACTTGTTCTCTTTCTTTTTCAAATCATAATAATCTCCCTTAATTTTCAAAGTGCCTATATTTGCGCTTAATCCTGTTCTAATATCATCAACAACTTCCTGTGCTTTCCATATTTTTGGAGCGCAGCTTAATTCACTTCCAGTTACTGGCGCGTAATTATACATAACATCTACAGAATAATTTTCCAAAAATGAGTCTTTTTTCTCTCTTTCATAAATTTCTCTGGCTAAATTATAAAATTTTCCGAACTTGCTCACAACTTCTATATCATAACTTGTCCTTCTAGAACTTGAATCGCCTTTTGAAGCAGAAATTTCATTGCTTACACCAACTAAAACTCTATTATCAAGAATTTTAACATTAGTTTCCAAATTATTTCCGGTTTCAACACTAATTCCTTGCTTGACAAAATCAGAAAAATCACATCTCTTAAGTTCCTGATCTAAAAAATCCTCTAACTGTGATTCTATTTGCGATTTAGAAGGAACTTGTTCTTTAACAATACCATTAGCAGAAACATAATACCAATAAGGAACAGGTGTTCCAAGAAAATCAAGTTGCGATGAAAAGGGTGCGTACTGGCTGCCTTGCTTGAATTCAGGAACTTCAATATAGCCTCCCTGGCCTCCTGCAATTTTTAATGCTTCTAAAGTATCTTTCTTAACACAGCCCTCAAAAAAAGTATAAACTTCTGAAAATTCTCCTTGATTTTGCGAAGCAAAAAGCCGGTCTCTTAAGACATAAACTGTTATTCCTAAAGCAACAACTAAAACTGCCACAATTATAAAAATTGTAACTTGTCCTCTTTTATTTTTTATTTTGTCTAATTCACCTCTTTTACTTCTCATTCTTCCTCCCATTTACTTTATGTTTTATTAGCTCAATAATTTCACTATTAATATCCTTTTCTATTATTCCTTTAAATCTCTCCCAAAGTTTCTCATCCTCTATAAGAAGCAAGTATTTTTTCATCCTCTTCACATCCTAAATTAATGATAATTAAGGTAAAATTAGATATATAAATCTTATTATTAAGTTAATTACTAAGTAAGTTAGTAAGAAAAGTTAATAGGCAGGAAAAATTTATAAATATTTAGATACTTTAAAAATAATTAATCATAATTATCTCTTGGAACTTCTTATTCGTCTATCATACTCTTCAATTTTTTTCTTAATTTTTCAGGATTGGATATGGCTAAACTCTTCTTTCTAAATTAATTTCTCTAACTTTTTTAAACGCAGCTAAACGTATTCTTGCTAATTCACTAACTGATAAATAATATTCAGTGGTTTTCATTTCATTTTCAGACAAAGTCCCATCTAAATATCCATTTATTAAGTGGGAATCAAGACGATTATTTCTCGTTCTTTTTAAATACTCTTCTCTTGATTCCTCTTTATCAGGAAGATTAAAAATTTTTATGAATATCTCATACCCCCCTTTTATCCATTTTTTGAATCTCTTCATCTGTTAACATTTTAATCTTATAACCCCATAAAATCATATTTAACTTATTTATAAATATTTATATAGAATAAAAATGGCCCTGCCAGGAATTGAACCTGGGTCCTATCCACGTCAAGGATATGTCCTTTATGGGTTTATTAACCTTAATTAAATAATACTGACCATTAGACTACAGGGCCGTTTTAAATGGTAACTTAAGATCTTTATATAAATCTTGCGACATATAATTAGGAACTTCCTTAAGATAAATTGTTTTATTGTTATAAGCACGATTATAAAACCTAATGATATGTTTGTGATTTGAACTTCCAACAATTTTAAAATATTTCACTACATTTTCCCATTTATTTGTACCAACTTCTTTTCCAGTAAAATAAGTAAAAATACCTATATCTTTCCCAATTTTATAAACTTGATCAAGTAAAATAGGGTTATGGGAATAAAATTGAACACAAAATTGACTTCCTCCTCTTCCTCTTCTTGAAACAGATCCGTCAGTATCAACAAGTCCCCTTAAACAAGCAATAGCTAGTTTTTGATTATCAAAAATAATTTGTGGGATACAAGACTTATTTCTTATTTTATTGCCATATTTCAAACCAAATTCTTTATTTAAAAAAGAACATAATTTATTCGAATAAACGGTTAGGTAAGAGGTATTATGAATTTTATTTTTCTTAATTGAAGATGAAATCCCAAATAATTCTTCAACTAATTTGTTTATATAAATAAAATAATTTAGATCGTAACGATAATCTCCAGAAATCCTCACAAAGTATTTTGTCATCGTTCCATCTCCTAAATAAGTTCCTATGAACTCTGCTAATTTTTCATTAACTTCCGGCAATAAGATCTCTTTTGAATTTGAATAGGAAGAATGTTTAATTGCTTGTCTTCTCCATTCCTTAATCTTGTCTGGATATTTTCTTTCCAAAGACTTAATCCCTTTTTTTCCACCAATTGAAGCACCCCAATTAGCTGACAAATAGGTAACTTCAAGAGATTCTTTATCGATTAATAAATATTCTATGAGATAATTAAATAAACTTTCTGGAATTAAAAATTTTTCTTGAGCATATTCCTTAATTGTTGAATATGGAATTTTTAGGCTAATGCTTAATTTTCTAAGAGAACCTATTCTAGAAGCTACATTAAACAACAATTCTCTTTGCTTACCTTTATTTAACTTAACTCTTCTTTCATGTTTATTCATTTTTCATATTACAAAAAGAACTAACCTATTTTATATACTAAACTTAGAGTATCAGTCTTTAAATACTTTTTCGTTATTTAATTTTAAAATAAGAGCAACGTTTAAAAAGCCTTTTGATAATTAATCTTTATAATAAATAATCGCCTCTGGTTGCGGGATTCATAAAAACCCGCTGGAGGTTTTTATCTGTGAAAAAACCAAAATCAACAAAAAGGTATTGCCCATTTTGCAATAAGAGAACAGACCATAAGATAAAATTATTATCTACAGGAATTAAGAGGGGAACTCTTAAGAAAGGCGGAATAGATAGAGCTAAATTAAGAGGTAGGGGAAGAGGTTATGGTAATAAAGGAAGATGGGGAAGCAAGCCAGCAGTTACAAAATGGAAAAGAAAAACAAAAAACACAAAAAAAGCTGTGTTTATTTATACTTGCCAAACATGCAAGAAATCACATCAATCTAAAAAAGGAATGCGAATAAGCAAAGTAATGTTAGAATGAACCTTTAAAAAGACAAGCAAAAAACCTTAAGGTTTTAAAGGTTCCCAAAACTAAAAAATATAATAAAAATAAAATGGCTGTTGAAAAGAAAAAATTTTTACAAGTGCAGATACCTGCAATAAGCAGAGAAATAGAACTAATTGGAACAGGAATTGAAACATTTAACAACAGGCATATTAAACTTGATTTAACTCCGGAATTAAGAGGAAAAAGTCTAGAGTTAAAACTTGTAATTAAATTAAAAGACAGAAAACCAATTGCCGAGCCAAAAGAAATATATCTTATGGGATACTACATAAGGAGAATGATGAGGAAAGGAACTGATTATGTTGAAGATTCATTTCTTATTCAATGTAGCAATCACAGAATAAGAATAAAACCTTTCTTGATAACGAGAAAAAGAGTTTCAAGAACAATTAGAAATGCCCTAAGAGTTGCTGCAAAAGAATTCTTAATAGAGTATGTAAAAGAAAAAACTTTCGAAAACTTGATTTTAGATGTTATTAACAATAAAATGCAAAAAGAATTAAATATTAAGCTAAAAAAAGTCTATCCATTAGGCCTATGCGAAATAAGATTCCTTGGAATAGAAGATCAAAAAGGGTATGTTGAAGAAAAAGAATCTAAAAAAGAAAGTGAATAAAATGACTATCCAAAAAACACTTGTTCTAATAAAACCGGATGGAATACAAAGGGGACTGATTGGAGAAATAATAAAGAGATTTGAACAGAGAGGAATAAAGATTGTTGCAATGAAAATGGTTCATGTTGATAAAAAATTTGCTTCTAAGCATTACAAACAATCAATCGCAGACAAGCACGGAGAGCATGTCAGGAATTATTTATTAGATTATCTTACAGCAACGCCAATTGTTGCAATAGTTTTGCAGGGATCAAATGTAATACTCCATGTTAGAAAAATAGTGGGAAATACCTACCCAGGAGAAGCAGATATAGGAACAATAAGAGGAGATTTTGCTCACGCAAGCAAAGCTTATGCAAAATCTGCAAAAAAAGCTCTTCCAAATTTAATCCATGCATCTGAAAATGAAGAAGACGCAAAAGAAGAGATAGCCTTATGGTTCTCAAAAGATGAAATACATAATTACAAGCTAAGTCACGAAGACCACATTTATTAATTATTAAATTCTGCACAAAACCTTTTAAAAGTAATAGGAAAATATAAAATTAAGATTTCAAGCTAATAAACCATGAAAAATTATTGTAATATTCTCAAAAATGAGAATAAATTATAATAAGTAAATCTTTAAAAAAGCTCATTCTTTACAAATATCAAGCCTCTGTAGCTCAATGGTAGAGCAAAGAATTTTAGTATAAGACTAAACTCGCTTAGCTGCCTTGTAGCTAAATAATTGCTTGTAAGAAAGCAGTAGGTTGAGAGTTCAATCCTCTCCGGAGGCTTTTTTTATTTATAAAAATAAAATATAAATCAAGAGAATTTTTCTAAAAAAACGAGTTAAAATCACTTCATTAATGGTAAAAAGGTTTAATTTAAACAAATATAGATTATTTTAAATTTCTTCTATTAAAAGGAGATGTCATAAGAAGAACCTTGGTTCTTTTTATTATTTAGGATTGTAATGATTCAAGATTTTGAAAATACTGTAATATTTCTCCATGATTTATCAGCTAGAACTAGTAGTTTTACCTAATCCATTATAAGTTATATACTATAAATTATCCTATCTAACTCTATATTCTCTTATCTCATAATGTTCTGGAACATTTACCCAATTTCCATTGCGATCTTGCACATAACTTTCAGGCACAAGAACCCTTTCATTTCGGTAAACCTGTCTTTGTCTTGAACTTCTTCTCTCAACTCCAGATCCAAGCAAGCCTCCAAAAATGCCTCCAATCACAGCTCCTTCTCCAGACTGTCCATGACGCTGATTTCCTATAATAGCTCCCGCTCCCGCGCCCAAAAGACCTCCTTCAAGTGCATAGCTGTTATCAAAAGTCTCGCAACCACTAGAAAGCAACGGAACTAAAGAAATTCCAGCAACACCAATCAAACTAGCCAACCCTTTTTTTGATATTTTCATAAATAAACAATGGTAAGGAATTATATAAACCTTATGACATTGCAGAATTAATAAAAATAATCCTGCTAAACTTAATTAATAAACCTGAAAATCATACCAAATTTTCCTAAATGAAAAATTTTCATTATAGTGATTCAAAAAGGTTATTCTTGAATCTAGACTATATCTTTAAATAATTTACTTGCTAAAATTACTAATTTTAATTAGAATCTACTATTTATTTTTTATCTATTTATTCCTCCAGCACAACTTCTGCTTTCTTATCAGAAATCAAAATATCCGCAACCTGCTTTGGCAGGTTAACAATCTCATCTTTTTTAAATGGCCCTAAAGCCTCGCCATTTAAGCCAACAAGCTCATCAATATCTTCCAAGAATAAAATGAGTTTAAGCTCTTTATCTAAATCTGAATTTCCATTATCATAAGAATTGTTGTTTATTTCAACAGCTAATTTTTTCTCGGCATCCTGAACACTTTCTATAAGCTTGTCAAACATCTCTTTCTCAAATTCAAGCATATTTTCAAAATCGCGCTTGCTTATGCCTGTCTCGCTGGCAACAAAAACTAGTCCTAAAAGTTTCTTTTTCCGCAGCAACATCAGCTCATTAAATATAGCAGTAGCATTCTCAAGCTGTTTTTTTACTTTAGCAATCTCGTCGGAGAATAAATTTAAACTTCCATAATCTCCTGTTTGATTAGCTGTTATCTTTTTCTCTTTTATATAATCAGAAAATTCTTGTATAAATTTCTTTGGCAGAGGTTGTAGTTGCTCGCTATACCTCTCTTTTCTTAGCGCCTCATAAATGTCATTATAGGTAATCATCTCACCAAGTAGAAAAAGGCCTGATTTAAATGGATTATGGTTCTAGGAAACAACCATAATTAAGGATGAATGAATATCAATAGTTCAAGCTAAAAAATAAGGCAAAATCATTATAGTATCTTCAGAATATTTTCTAAACACACCATATCTCCTCCTGATTTATTATACTCAAGTTACTAAAATTTAATTACCATAGCTATATCTCTTTATTATTCTCTTTAAAAATCGTCAGATTTATAACCCCTTTAACTTTAATTAAATTATGTTCAATTTATTTAAAGAAAAACTCAAAAATTTGATTGGAATAGGCAAGAAAGAGCCAGAAATTGAAGAAAAGAAGAAAGAGAAAAAATCAGAAGTAAAAAAGATAGTTAAGGAAATAAAAAAATCTGCAGAATCCAAGAAAAAATCAATAGAAAAGGAAATTGTCAAAGAAGAATTGCATGAAAAAATTGAAGATTTGGAAGAAAAAATTGAAGAAAAGGAAATTCAAAAAACAGAAGCTAAAGAAGAGAAGATAAAAGAAGAGTCAATAGAAACAGAAGAACCAGAAGAAAAACAAGGATTTTTCTCAAGATTAATAAAACTGCCCACAAAATTAAATACTGTTCGTTTAGATCAGGAAACTTTCAATGAATTTTTTGAAAAACTGGAGGCAATTCTACTTGAGAATAATGTCGCATTAAGTGTAGTTGATAAAATAAGGGAAGATATGGAAAAAAGACTTGTGAATATCGAAATTAAAAAAGATAGATTAGAGCAGGAAATAAAAAATACATTAAAAGAATCAATACTCGAGATTCTTATACCTCCTTTTGATCTTATAGAAATAGTAAAAAAGAAAGAAGGAGCATTTGTTATTGTTTTCTTTGGTATTAATGGAAGCGGAAAAACAACAACAATTGCAAAACTTGCTAGTTTACTTCAGAAAAACAAAATTTCATGTGTTTTTGCAGCAGCAGATACATTCAGGGCAGCTTCAATAGAACAGCTGGAAAAGCACGGTAATAATCTTAATATCAAAGTAATAAAACAAAACTATGGGGCAGATCCTGCAGCTGTTGCATTTGATGCCATTCAATATGCAAATGCTCACAGTATAAAAGCTGTTTTAATTGACACAGCAGGAAGAATGCATACAAAATCAGATTTATTAAAAGAAATGGAAAAAATAATCCGTGTGGCAAAGCCAGATCTAAAAGTTTTTGTGGCTGAGTCAATTACTGGAAATGATGCAGTTGAGCAGGCAAAAAATTTCAATGATTCTGCAGGCATTGATGGAGTTATCCTGACGAAAGCAGATGTTGATGAGAAAGGCGGAACAGCAATTTCAATTGGCCATGTAACAAACAAGCCAATCTTATTTCTAGGAACTGGCCAGAATTACAATGACTTGCAAAAATTCGATCCTAATGAAGTTATTGTTAATCTAGGTTTGGATTAATTCTCCATAAAAATTAATTAAAGTTGTGCAACCACAACTTTATTAACCTGTATTTTGCTTGATTTTATATGTTACAGGGACTAGGAAATGTATTAAAAAAAAGCATTGAAAAAATAAGTTCTGCGATTTTTGTAGATAAAACTCTTGTTGAAAGCATTATAAAAGACTTGCAAAGAGCCTTGATTATGGCTGATGTAAATATTCAGTTAGTAAAAGAGTTAAGCGAAAAAATAAGAAAAGAAGGGGAAAAATATGTAAAAAATGTTGAGAAAAAAGAGCATTTAATTAAATTATTGCATGATGAAATTCAAAATATTATCGGAAATGAAAAAAAAGAATTAATTCTAGGAAAAAAAGACACTATTTTATTTGTTGGTTTATATGGGGTGGGAAAATCGACAACAATCGCAAAAATTGCAGCATGGTATAAAAAACGTGGGAAAAATGTTGCGCTTCTTGGTTTAGATGTTCACCGTCCAGCAGCTAGCGAACAATTAGAGCAACTCGGAAAAAAAGTGGACGTTGCTGTTTTCATTGATAAAGATGAGAAAAAAGCTATAAAAATTTATGAAAAATATAAAAAACAACTTGAAAAATACGACCTTGTTCTTATTGACTCTGCAGGCAGAGATGCTTTAGAAGAATCTTTAATCAAAGAAATAAAAGATATTAGCTCAAAAATAAATCCTACCCACACAATTTTAGTTATTGCAGCAGATATTGGGCAGGCTGCAAGAAATCAAGCACAGGCATTCAAAGAAGCGTGCAATGTTGATGGAGTTATAATAACCCGTATGGACAGCTCAGCAAAAGCAGGTGGGGCTTTAACAGCATGCAATGAAGCTAATGCTCCTGTTTATTTTATAGGAACTGGTGAAAAAATTCAAGATATAGAGCCCTTCAATCCACAAACTTTTGTTTCAAGATTGTTGGGCATGGGAGATTTAGAAAGCTTGATTGAAAAAGTTAAATCAGCAACAGATGAAAAAAAGCAGAAAGAAACACTAAAAAGATTGGAAGAAGGCAAGTTCACATTGGCAGATTTCTATGATCAAATAAACTCTATGCAATCTATGGGACCGCTAAGCAAGATTACAGAATTAATTCCTGGATTTGGGAAAGCAAAAATTCCAGAAGAGCTTTTAGATACTCAAGGAGAAAAACTAAAGCACTGGAAGCATGCAATTAATTCAATGACAAAAGAGGAAATTGAATCTCCAGAGCTGCTGGAAAAACAAACTTCAAGAATATCAAGAATTGCTAAAGGCTCTGGAACATCAACAAATGAAATTCGTCAGTTAATCAAGCAATACAAGTTAATAAAAGAAATGGCTTCAGGAGCAGGTTCTCTTGGAGATATCAGCGATCCTTCTCAATTAAGCCAAAAGCAAATGATGAAGCTTGCCAAGAAGTTCGGAAAAAAGAAATTGATGAAGTTTAAATAAACAAAGGAAAAGTATATGGAAATTAAAAAATCATTTATCAAAGATAATAAAAATAAATTGCAAGATTTAAGCAATTTATTTAGAAAAGGGATGAAAGAGAGAAATATAAGTTTTGAAGAGCTGCTTAAAAGATCAAGAAAGATAAGAAAGAAAATAGTTAATGAATGAGTCGCAAAACAAAAACAGGCTTGATATAAATAAGCTAATTGAAAAAATAGAAAAAGAAGAAAAATTAAAATAATGGTTGCATTTCTTTAAGAAGACTCACCTTAAATTTTTTTAGTTCCCTTATATTTCCCGAGTCCTGAAAAAAATAAGAATATTCTTTGCTGCTTTCTTTTATTATCTGCCTTATTAATCCTAAATCAACCCCATATTCTTTAGAAAGTTTAAATAATAAATTTTTATCAAATTTTACTTTTTGTAATAAAGACAAAATATCTATCCTGTCCTTAAACCCTTTTATTGTTTCGTGTCTTTGAATTTCAGCATTTAATTTTAAGATTAAAAGAACTTCTGGAAGAACTACACCAAAACCATTAATCTCTTTGAACATTTTTTTATTAAAAACGTCCTTACAAGATATTATTAAATTGCAATGGTCTGGAGTATAAATATCAATATCTACTTCTTCTGTTTTAACTTCATATTTATTTATTCATATTTATTTAATTTTCGATTTAAATTTATAGATATGCCTTTACTAACAAAGAAATTTTGAAGTTTGAAAAAATCACTAAAATTAATATAGATATCAATATCTTTTGACTTGGCTGTTTGAGAGTACAGCCAATTAGCCCATCCACCTATCAGTACAAACTTTGAAGTTTTTTTTAATTCTAATAATAAATTATAGCTTTTCTCTGTTACAATTTCATTCCATAATTCCATTTTTATTCAAGCGATATTTTAAATATCGGATAATTTTCCAATATATCATTTATAAAATATTTATTCTCAAATCCAGCTAAACTATAAATATCAACAAAAACTTGTGGTATGGGAACTACCTTTTTTTTGCTAGCTTCTATTAAATGTCTATCATCTGTAAACATAACAAAAAGATTCTCATGGCCTTTTTTCACAGGCTTATCTCTCAACCATAAAGCGAATAGTTTCTTTTCACTCTCTGGAACATAAATATAAATTTGATTATACTCAAAAGGCACGCTTTTTCTTAAAAATCGCCATGCAGAAAATGCTGTAAGAATAAATGGAAGTGATTTCTCAATTTCTATTATTTTCATATCAAGATAATATTTTTGGGTTATATCCTTATGAACATTTCTTTTAGCTGCCCAATAAAAAAGTATTTTAGAAACATCTATAACTCGGAACTGCATGGGAAATATTTCAACAGCCCCAATTTCAACAAGATTTTTCAGAACTTTGTTTACTAAAGAAATAGATACATAACATTTCTTTGATAGCTCTAACTGGGTAAATCTCTCTGTTTTATTTAAAACTCCAATCAATATTTCTCTATATATTCTTTCGTGCTTCTTCATTTGTTCTTCCCTTTTACAATTAAGCCTCTCTTATTTATAAAGCTTTCGCTTTTTTATGAAAGTTATATAAATAGATATTAAGAAGAATGTGAGTTTTCTATGAAAAAATAAACTAAGAAAGAATAATAATTAAATTAAAAACAATAAATAATAGTTACTTAAAACAATCCCACAATGCCAGTTTAGCCCTTAGTTTCTGATTACTTTCATCTGCATCTAATACTGCAATACCTATTTTTTCTCCTAACATTGTTTTTCCCATTCGAATATTATTATTTTCAGCAATTTCTTTTTGTTCAGTCTTACCATCGCTATCTGTAATTAAGATTGTAGCAGAAGTATCAGAAGCACCCACAAGTTTAACAATATATTCATCATTAGGAAATGAAAATTCTTTAGTATTATCTGCTGAACTTAAGATAGTCGTATATTTACGACAACTATAAAGATATATTATTGCTTGCTCAATTTCACGATTTAGATTTTTGCTAAATTCATTATTAATATTATTCAATTTACTATCAACCTCTCCTACAGTATAAACTTCTTTAGCACTAGGGCCATATCCTTTCGCAGCTTTAAATACTGCGTTTCCAGTAATATTCGCCGTTATCAGCGAAACAGCAACTGCAACAACAAGAACAACAGCAATAATAATTGCCCATTCTTTATTTTTCATATTATCTAAATTTTCACACCTCCTTTCATTTGATCTATTTCCATAATTTAACTTACTCTCTCCTAAAAGGAGATATCATAAGAAGAACCTTGGTTCTTTTTATTTTTAAAGAAAAGATATATATATATTTCGGTTCTAGATTTTTCATGGCAGAGCAAAAAACTAAACTAATTCAGCAAGGCGCTGAAGCAAAAATACTTTTAGATGAAAAAGAAAATTCCATAATAAAAGATAGAATTGAAAAATCATACAGATTACCAGAATTAGACAAGAAAATAAGAAAGTTAAGAACAAGACAAGAAACCAAACTACTTGAAAAAGCATCTAAAATTATTAATTCTCCTAATCCTAGTTCATTAAAATTTAAAGACCAGACATTTATTGAAATGCCTTTCATAGAAGGCAAAAAATTGTCAGACTGGCTAGACAAACTGAAAGAAAAACAAGCTATGAATGTTTGTAAAAAAATAGGAATATCACTTGCACAACTTCATGATAATAATATAATTCACGGAGACTTAACAACAAGCAATTTAATCCTTGATAAAAATAATGAAGTCTGGTTTATTGATTTTGGCTTAGGATTCCATTCTGAAAGAACAGAAGACAAAGCAGTTGACCTTCATTTAATCAAAGAAGCTTTAGAGGCAAAACATTTCAAAAACTGGGAAAAATACTTTAGCCATATTCTTCAGGGTTATAAACTATCAAAAAATCATAAAGAAACAATTGAAAGGCTGAAGAAAGTTGAATCTAGAGGAAGATATAAGGAAAGGTATTGAGTTAATACTCTTCAGGCGTAACTTTTATACCTAAAATTAATTTAAATATCAAATAAATTAAGGTAAAATTTCTCTCTAATGAGAAATTTATTATGGCTTTCAAAATGTTCTTGAATCTATGCAATAACTCTCTATAACTTATCCGATAGAGCTACTAAATTTTCAGATAACCTGCTTAACTTAATATTTTTACTACCATCCATATTTTCCTCTCAATTAACTTTATAAATCTTCAAAGGCTTTCAAATCCAATAGCCCCGTCGTCCAGCGGTCAAATTTTTCCTGATAAATTCAGAAAGAAGACTAGGGATACAAGCCTTTGGCGAGGGAGTTTGCGAGGCAAATAGTATAATATCGCGAGCGAACTTCGGAGAGAGCTTGGGACCCAGGTTCGAATCCTGGCGGGGCTATTTTTTATCAAAAAATAGCCTTATTATCTAGAAATAGTAAAAATACCAACTTTACTAATTAAGCTAATAAATCATACAAAATTTTTCTTAAATGAAAAATTTCATTACATATTTCAAAATTATTCTTGAATCATGCCATGATTTATCAATTTTACAAGATTAACTTCTTAATTTTTTATATAATTATAAAACCCTTAAAAATGTTATACAAACATTTTTAAACACCGTTTCAGAAAGATTAATATGCCACGAAAAAAACAAGAAAAAAGGAAGTTGACATCTAAAGAAGCAAGTGTCTTAGATATGCCTGAAAGAATGAAAGTTGAGGAAATAGAAAGCCTAGTTGTTGATCTTGCAAAGCAAGGCAATCATCCAGCTAAAATAGGCCAAATACTTAAGGAAAAGCATGGAGTTCATAAAATAAGTGTCCTAGGAAAAAAAATAACAAAGATATTAAAAGAAAAGAAAATACCTTATACAAATGACCTTGATTTTGTAAATAAAAAAATAAAAAATATAGAATCTCATTATGCTAAAAACAAACAGGACAAGAAATCTGAAAGAGAAGTCGTAAGATATTTGTCTTTAAAAAGAAAGCTTGAAAATTATAACGTAAACTAATAAAAAGGATGTGGAATGTTAAACGCAATAAGTAATGTTGCTAAACAATTCCTAGAAAAAACTGAAAATAAGCCCATACAAGTGATAAGCCATCATGATACAGATGGCATAACCTCTGCATCAATAATAACAAAGGCACTTCAAAGGCTAAATAAGGAATTTTCATTAAGAATTGTAAAGCAATTGGATTCAGAAGTATTTAAAGAAATGCCAAAAGATAAAGTCATTCTTTTTCTAGATCTTGCATCAAACAGTTTTCAATATATACAGGATTTAAAAAATCAGGTATTTATTCTGGACCATCATGAAATAATATCAGAAATTCCAGGCAATGTAACTATAATAAATCCCCATTTATTCCATGAAGAGGAAATATCTGGGGCAGGACTTTCATATTTATTTGCAAAGGAACTGGATAATCAAAATACCGATCTCGCGTATTTAGCTGTAATAGGAATGGTTGGAGATATGCTTGAAAAAAATCTCGGGAAGATATATACTAACATATTAAAAGATTCTAAAGTTGTAATAAAAAAAGGCCTGACCCTATACCCAGCAACACGCCCCATAGATAAAATACTAGAGTATAGTTCAGATATTTATATTCCAAATGTAAGCGGATCATCTGCAGGAGTAAATGCTTTTCTTAGAGATATAGGCGTGCAAAGAATAAACAACAAGTATAAGAATCTTATAGAACTTAATCCAGAAGAAACATCTAAACTAATCACTGCTATTTCTCTTCAAAGCACAAACATAAAAGATTCTTCTGAAATAATCGGAAATATATATTTAGTTAACTTTTTCAATAAAATTGAGGATGTTAGACAAATTAGCGCCATGATAAATGCCTGCAGCAGGCTAGGCGAAAGCGGAACAGCAATCTCTCTTTGCTTACAAAACAAAAAGGCAAAGGCAAAAGCAGAAGAAATTTATACCCATTACAGACAAAATATTGTAAGTGCGCTTGCAGATCTTCCACACCTTAGAAAAATAGAAAACAAGAATTATCTAATAATTCTTGCTGAAGATAAAATAAAAGACACAATAATAGGGACAATTGCAAGCATATTATCAAATTCAAAAAATTACGAGGAGGGCAAGGCAATAATTGCAATGGCCCACAATGAAAGAGGAGATAAAATAAAAGTATCTGCAAGAATTGTTGGGAAAAACGGGAAAAACATAAGAGAGGTTTTAAATTCTGTAATTGAAGAGGTTGGAGGAGAAGTTGGGGGCCATAAATTCGCTGCCGGCTGCCTTGTAGAAAAAGAAAAAGAGCAGCAGTTTATAGATATGCTTCAAAAAAAGCTTGAGATTGAGATGGTGAAGATTTAAAAATAAAAAGAACCCATGGTTCTTCTTATGACATCTCCTTTCTCATGCTACGATTTTCTTTATGAGTTTTCCTTTTAATAGAACATTTTGAAACCATGTCATATCTCCACATAATTTATCAATGAAAGTTACTGAGTTTACTAGTTTTAATTTATCCAATTTACTTAATTAGTTTTATTGACCTTTAGTATATTCAAGACCCAAAACTTGCTTATCTTAATAATTTGTTTGTTACATTTTCAAAACTTAATTCTGCATGCCATATTTTTACCTACTTTATCAGCTAGCGCTAGTAAATTTACTAGTTTTAATTAATCAATATAAAATTAACTTAATAACCTAAAATTGCTTAATAATTTGTTCTATAGATTTCAAAATAATAGTATACTTTAAAAACCTCTCAAATATTCTATTTCTATGGTAAAATATAATGAAGGAGATATAATACTTTGTGAAGTAAAAGATGTAGTTAAAACAACTGTTTTTGTAGAAACTCTTGATGGAATGAAAGGAAGCATAGTTTTCAGTGAGGTAGCTCCTGGAAGAATAAGAAATATAAGAGATTATGTTGTTCCAAAAAAAATAGTTGCCTGTAAAATTCTGCATATAGCTTATGATCATTTATTTTTAAGTTTAAGAAGAGTTAAAGACAAAGAAAAAAAAGAAGCTCTAGAAATATATAAAAAAGAAAGGAGCCTAGAAAGTTTTATCAAAAAGCTTCTTGGAAATAAAGCTGGGGAAATAATAAGCAAAATAAGGTCTGAAAATTCCCTTTCATTGGTAGAATTTTTTGAAAGCGCAAAGCAAAACTCAAAACTTTCTGAAAAATACTTCTCAAAAAGCGAAATTGAAAAGCTCACAAGTATTTTAACAGAAAAAAAGGAAAAAGAGAAAGAAATAAAAAAAGAATTTATCTTAAGTTGCAATCAGCCAGATGGGATAATAAGAATAAAAAAAATGCTTTCACCTCACGATAGCATAACTTATCTTGGAAGTTCAAAATTCATGATAAAGGCAAAATCTATTGATTTAAAGCAGGCAGATTCTAAGCTTAATAAAATTCTTGAAACAATTGAAAAAGAATCAAAAAAGGAAAAATGTGAGTTTGCTATGAAAAAATAATCTTTATCGGCTTTTATATCCAAACTTTTTATCATAAGTCGGATGGTCAATAATATCAAGAACAAAGGCTACTACTTCTATTTTGTCCCCTTTTAATGTATAAAGCATTCTCCAAAATTGAGAAAGCTCAACTCTAAACAAATTAATTGCTCCATATTTATTTTTATATTCTTCAGGAATTAAATTCTTAGCAATCGGATCTCCGTAAAAAGGATTATTTATTATAAATTCAATCTTTTGTTTTATTGATCTTAAAAGCTGAATTTCATCTGAACTTTCCTTTCCTGAACTTATTTGCCTTCCAACTATTTCATTTAATCTCTTAAAAGATTCATCTGCATCTCCTAAAAGAACTATGCGAATAAACTTGTTCATATTTCAGTTCCTTTTTTTACCCATTCTCTAAGAATTTTGCTATCAGTATAAACCCAGCTAATACCTCTAATGCCCGATAAGATCTTTCCACTTTTTTCTAAATATTCAAGAATTATCATTAAAGTGTTATGATTAACTTGTCGAGGTAATTTTCTTTTTAATTCCGCAATTGTTATCACACTTTCATCCATATTTTTCAGAGTTTCCTCTACCATAAGAACAGTATTTAATGTAGGCCAGTGTACCGGTTTTTCATTAAATTTCATTTGATTAAACTTAGCTTTCTGTGACATTTTAGTATCTTTTAGTTATATATTTATAACTATTTATTACAAGTTAGTATTTAAACCTTTTGATAGAAAAACATAAATATCTAACTTGAATTAATTAAGAAAATAAACAATCGAATATAAATATAAAATGCTCTTAAAAAAGTGTTCAAATAGATCCTGTAATACTTACACTCTTAAACCTATTTGCCCTAAATGCAGCTCAAAAACAAAAGAAGCTGGTGAGAAATTCAGGGAGAGGTTTGTGAGAAATAAGAAAGAATAAAATTATTTTTGAATCATTACTATAACTTTATCTTATTTTAATGTGAAAGCTACTGATATTTTAAATCTAAACTTACTTAATCTAATAATTTGTTTGCTACATTTTCAAAACAACGTCTTCTGCTCTTCTAGCATGGCGACGCCATAAACTCCATCATAACCTGGCTTTACTTTTATTGTGCCTTTCCTGTTCCTGATAATTAAATCAGCAAGCTTTTCATTTACATCCTCATCAAGAAGTTTCTGTTTTTCAACTTTTAATAAAATATCAAGTTCATTTCCAAATTGTTCTATTAATTTATTATAAATTTCCCAATTCTTTTTTGAAGCAATTCCGTTTTCTGTAAAAATAGAAATTAATTCATGCAAAGGAAGCAATTTATAAAATGGTTTTGCATCCTTAGGTTTATACCCATTTTCATGCTTTGCAATTTCCTCGACCCTATACTCAACTCCAATAGTCATTTTATCCTTGCATACAGGGCATATTCCATTTAGCTTTTTAGTTTCAATTGGAGAACAGGAAAAATTGCAATTCCTATGCCCGTCCCAATGATACTTTCCATATTCAGGAGGTGTTTCAATTGTTGCTTTCAAACCCTCTCCTGTTCTTATTGCTTTTATAATATTATCATAGCTTAATTCTTTTAAATCAAAAATAGTTGCTTCTCTTCCAATTCTCCAAGGCCAGAATCCGTGAGCATCACTAAAACTTACAACATTAACCTTGCCACTAGCAATTTCTTCAAATCTCCATAACATTGCTGGATCAGCACTCATTCCAGATTCAACAGCATAAATTTTATCTACCTGATCTTGAAAACACTCTTTCAAAGAATCAAATCCGCTTACAGAACCAAAAATACCGAACCAAGGCGTCATGCAATGAGCAGGAATAATTTCAATCTTATCATCAATCTCTTTCATATCTTTCACAAAATCTCTGGCATTTATTCCAAAAATAGGCCTTCCATCATAATCAATTCTTCCTCTGCTAGCAAGATAACTTGTTATTTTATCAGCAATATTTCTGTTTGGAGCAAAAACAAGTAAATGAACCGCTCTTCTTTTATCATTCTGTGAATACATAAAGCTTATTTCAGTCTGCCATATAAACGGAAAACCTTTTTTTGTTCTTAAAATTCCTTTATCATCTTCTTTTAATTTAGCATCAATTTCTTTTCTATGCTCTGGATGCTGAAAATCTCCAGTTCCTAATAAATTCAAGCCTTTTATCCTGCCATATTTTTCAAGATTATCAATGCTTAAGTCTTTTGAAGTAGCTCTTGAATGCCTAGAATGCAACTGCAAGTCTGCAATAATTTCCATTTTTCACCTTTTTTAATAAACAGCAAAGAAATAATTATTAAGTATAAAAAGATTTAGTTATTTAACACTCATATAAATCAAAAGAAAAATAAGTATGGCTAACAAAATATACGGCCAATATTCACTAATAATATTTTTAAGTTTCATTAACCAGCAACCTCTTTATAATATATAAGAATAATAGATGAGCATCTATATAAATTATTGCATATAAAAATAATTCTAAAAGATTTAAGTTTCTAATTTGATAGAGAAAATTTAGTAAAGCAATTAGCACTCCAAGAGATGTAGAAAAGGCAATCATGCTTGTGGCGATTAATGTGCCTTTTTGAAAGCCCATTTTCATTAACTATTTATGAAGATCATAAACCCTAACATCTTTAAGTTTTCTTCCTAAAGATACTAGAAATTGAGATTCATCAGAAGAAAAGTCAGTAGCAAACCTATTAGTTTTTCTATTTAAATAAAGATCTCTAACACGTTCATCAAGGAGAGTTAGAAGAGAATCATTTCCAGATTCAATATCCCTAAAAAATGCTGTTCCATTCCTTTTTCTAAGACTATATAAATTATCTCGTAATTCATCAGAAATATAAGATTCTCCTTCAAACCAAAATTTATAATGTTCCTTAATAAATGGGTGTTCTCTTTCACATTCAATGATTCTCTGTAACTGGTGATTTAAAAAAGGTACAGTTGCAATATCTCCTCCCATTTCAAAAACAGAAGAAGCAATAAACAAAGGAATATCTGTTTTA
>JACPLR010000010.1 GCA_016186425.1 Candidatus Pacearchaeota archaeon
ACTTATAATCTTACTAATTGGAAAGCAACTGGCAGAGATACAAATAGCTTTTTTGCAAATCCATTATTAACAGATATTAACGGGCCTGATGGGATATTTTCAGAGGGAGCTGGTTTAGATGCTAATTTAAGACTCCTTATTGGAAGCCCCGCAATTGGCGCTGGAGCAAACCTTGGAGCTTTGTTGTATTATGATATTGAAAGAAAAATACGAGGAAGCTTAATTGATATTGGAGCTTATGAATATACAAGTTCTGTGGGATGCAATAATAATGGAATTAAGGAAACTGATGAACAATGTGATTTATTAGATTTTGGAACATCATACAACGGATTATGCACAAATTATTCAGCAACTCTTTATACTTCTGGAAGTTTAATTTGTTCAAGCTGCCAAATAAATGTTTCAAGTTGTATTAGCAGTTTGCCTGCTGTTTGTGGAAGTAATGGTTGTGAATCTGCATTAGGAGAAACATGCTCATCATGTCCTGCTGATTGCGGTGTTTGTGGCGGAGGCGGTGGAGGAGATAATGGAGGAAGTGATGACGAACCAGTAATTCAATATAACAATGTCAATCTGGCAATAAGTGGAGTTGTAATGAAAAATGACGCTCAAGGAACAAAATGCGATACCTGTGATGTAACAATTACTCTTCAATCATATGCAAACAATACGCAGACAAATGCTAATGGAGAGTTTACAGCAACATTTAATACAATAAACTTCAGTTCGGGATTTAATAAAATAAATATTAATGTGGTAAAAACAAGCGAAGGAATTAACAAAAATTATGTAAAAGAAATGTTTATTAAAAGTATATAAGCTATAATTATAAATGATGATAAAAAAGGTAAAAAAAGGGGTTAGTAATGTAATAATTACTGTATTAATTGTCCTAGTTGTAATTGCTTTGGTTGCAATTGTTTTCACAGTTATAATAGGTTTTGTTAAAAAAAATACTAGCAGGGGGGAAGAAGGATTTGGAAAATTCACTGGCCAGGTTGCTTTTGACATAAAAACATTTACAACAGAAGACTTGCTATATGATAGGATAAGGGTGCAGAACACAGGGGAGGCAATATTAACTAGTTTTGTTGTAAGAATTGACGGGGTTCAAAAGGACTTGATCGGGCAAAAAAGAATTAAGCCTGGCGAGACAAAAGAGCTTTATCTTAAATATCCGTTTCCTTCCGGAGAGCACAAGCTAGCCATGGTCTCAAGCGGAGTTACCCAGGAAGTAAAATTTAATATTTTAAATCCAGACTGGCATGTTTCTATTAATAATACACAAATTAGCTAGTAAATCAAATAAAAGCTTAAAAGTAGTTTTTCTTTAGAGATTTATGATTAAAAAGAGAATTATTTTGGCAGTTATCCTTATATCTATTATACTGTCTGTTATAATTATCGCTTATTTTATTAATAATAAAACCTTGAATTTCTCGGGACTTGTAATAAAAAAATTAAACAAACAGGACAATAATATCGCAGGCCTAAACTTATCTTCCGGAAATACCAGCAATGAAACTGAAATATTTTCAATAGAACCTTTAACAAATGAAGATATTATAAATGACAGAATAAGAATAAAAAACCTTGATAAAGAAACCATAAGTGGAATAAGCATTGAGATTAATAGCAAAAAAGTTGAAATACTTAATGAAAATAAAATAAAACCGGGAGAAATCAAGTATTTTTATCTTGATGGCATTTATCCTGCCGGAAAAGTTAATTTAAAAATCTCTTACAGGAATTATTCTCAAGAGGCTAATTTTGATGTTGATGAAGACTGGCATGTTTCTGTTAAATAATTATTATTTTAATTCCTTAATACTAAATATTTCAATTAATTAACTTTAAATCATTTTAAATTTCTTCTAAAAAAGAAATTTAGTATTGAATAGATTCAAAATTATTCTTGAATCACTACTATATCTTTTCCCGATTTATATATCTTAGGTTACCAAGTTATTTTCATTACACCTACTAAGATTAAATTATTTTAACTACCTATTATAAGTAGCAAAGGTTTTAAATGATATTATCTTTATTAATTGATGAATGAAACTAAATCTAAACGAATAAATGAGGTGTTAAAAGAGGAGTTGAAAGGGATAAGTGTTTCAAAAGAGGAATACAAATATCTGAAAGAAATATCTAACCTGGTAATTAAAGAGATTGAAAAAAGGCTGAAAAAATGGAAAATTGATGCCTCTGTTTTTATTGGCGGAAGCCTTGCAAAAGAAACCCTTGTTAAAAAAGAAAAACATGATATAGACTTGTTTTTAAGGTTTAACAAGAGATATCACGAAATGCAAATAAATCGGGCTATGAAGAAGCTATTTTTCCTATTTAAAATTCCTGGCTGGAAAACAAAAATAAAAAAGATTCACGGCTCAAGAGACTATGTTCAGATTATTTTTGATAAGCATGGAGTAATGATTGAAATAATCCCTAGTTTAAAAATAAGCAACTCTGAGGAAGCAAGAAATATAACTGACTTTTCTTACTTTCATGTTAGGTATGTAAAAGACAAAATAGAAAAAAAGAAAAAACTTGCTGATGAAATAATTCTGGCCAAGTCATTCTGCCATGCGCAAAAATGCTACGGGGCTGAATCTTATATTAACGGATTTTCAGGGTATGCATTAGAATTGCTTGTAATAAGCTGTGGAAGTTTTGAAAAATTCCTAAATGCAATAGCAATATCAAATGGGAAAGATGAAAAAATAATTTTTGATCCTGCAAATCATTATAAAGATGAAATACAAGTAATAAACGAACTTAATTCTGCTAAAAGAAATTCGCCAATAATTCTTATAGATCCAATATCCAAAGACAGAAATGCTGCAGCTTCCCTAAGCCATGAGACCTTTGATATATTTAAAAATGCTTGTAAAAGGTTTCTTAACGCTCCAAGCAGCGAGTTTTTTGAGCATAAAAGAGTCAGCATTGAAAAAATGAGAGATTATGCTATGGATATAGAAGGGGCTTTTGCGGTTTTTGAAGTAAAAACCAGCAAGCAAGAAGGAGACATTGCTGGCACAAAATTGCTGAAATTCCATAAATTTCTAGGAAAAGAACTGGAAAAGAGCTTTGATATTATTGAAAGCCATTTTGAGTATGATGACAAGAAAACAAGCCATAATTATTTTATAATAAAAAGAAAAAAAGAAATAATAATTCACGGGCCTTTACTAAACTATAAAGAAGGTGTTGAAAATTTCAAGAAAACGCACAGAATCTGGTATATTCAGGACGGAAGAATATGCGCTGCAAAAAGCCCTGAAATAACTGTCAGGCAGTTTATGAAAGAGTTTAATAGTAGGAACAAAACTCAGATGAAGCAGATGGGAATTACAAAGGTTGGGCTGGTTTAATTATACAACAAAAACTTCATCAAATTTGGTTCTGGTATATGGAACAATATCCTCGCCTAAATCAGTTACTGAAGGCAATCCTTTTTTTGAATCAATTGTATCATGAACCTGCATAGTTTCTCTATTAACAAGAACAATATCTCCTTTCTCATTTGGATAATCTGAATTAGGATTTAAGAAAAATTTTCTGGGGCAATAATTTGGTTCTATTTGGCTCATTTTTCACCTTTGTTTTAAATTTATTTACCTTTTTTCATTGCCAAGTCGAAAAGACTTACAAATGACTGGACAAAGAAAGGCGAAGCAAACCATACAGCAAGCTGTTCCTGGCTGTCCTGAGCTTCATTTAACATGAAAACAATTTCTTTTTTGTCTGCAAGATAAAAAGAAGCATTAATATCTGCTTTTTTTGCTTTAACACTTAATCTGTCACTTAGGGCTTTTATTTCAATTTCAGGGCCGTTCAGAGCCAGAGTAACTTTCACGCCAGAATTGTTTATCTGCTTAAGCATTGGCTCTAAAAGTTTTATCCTTTTTTTTAATTCACTAGTTGTTGCACAGATTATAACTTCTTCTTTAGCAGATGTCAAAGTATCTGAAATCTGGCTGTTAATATTTAACCTTCCCCTTACTGTGCTTGACAAATCCTGTTTCTTGATCATTTCGGTTTTTGTGTTATGAAGCAACTCTAATTCCTGATATTCTTTAGTTTCTCTTATGTTAGAAAGCATTGTTATTTTGTCATTCATTTCTTCCTGAGTGTTCTTTTTTAGCTTTTCAATAACAGCTACTGGCTTGACAGCGAAGTATTTTACAGGCTTGCCAATTTTCTGCATTGCAAATCCGTTTTTTTCCAAGCCCTCAAGAACATCGTAAGTTCTGCTTCTTGGCACACCAGAAAGCTCTGCTATTTCCCCTGCTGAAGCAACGCCTTTGCTAAGCAAAGCTAGCCAAACTTTAGTTTCATAAATATTCAGATTAAAATAATCTTTTACTTTGTTTACTAGTTCTGGTTTTACTATCATTGTGTTTCTCCTGAAGGTATATAATCAAAATTCTCCCATACAGATTTTCCATTTCTATCAAATATTGCTTTAACAGCTTGATAACCAAAGTCTAAAGCAGCATGTTGATTATGATCATGACCAATATATCTCCCGTCTTTTAAAAAACTAAAATGATGTCTGCCCATACTAGGACCCTCATAAATCACTTGTTCAGTAAATACAACTTGTGTTCCTTTTAAATTGTCAGGAACTTGTGCCCTTCTATATAAATTGAAATCATAATTTTCCCATTGTGGTCTTCCTTCAGCGTCGTAAACTCCTTCAATACTATTGTAACCAAAGCTAGAAAATCCTTCTGCAACATTTCCTTCTTTCTTAACTAATCTTACTCCACCCATTCCTGAACCACCGAATTCTATTCCATCTCTAAATATAACAATGGGTGCTTGAGTTTTTCCTTCTAGATTATCTTTTGTCATTTTTTCTAATTATAAAGCATATTTTGTATTAACTTGATAGCAGTTACACCCCTTTATAAATCTTTCGCTAATGTTACTTTTGTATAGTAAGGACAAGATTTAAAAACCTTATTTTTATGGAAATATTGTGATTTATAATGAAAGAAAGAACAGCCGGATTTATGGGAGAAGAAAAAATAGAACCTAATAATTCAATATATGCACCTTTAGTTGGTAAACCAGTAAGAGTGTTGCAAGACAATAATAGTCCTTGTTATGGTATTCTTACAACAACAAGTACGAGAGTCACATATCTACAGCCTTTTATGGCTCAAGATCTTTGCAATATTCAACCTGACGGTACCACAAGGCAAAGATTAGAGAATGAAAACCCAATGATAATCGATACTTCAAAAATATCAGAAATGCATGCTATAAAAAAGGAAGAATTTAAGGCTATTTTCCTAAAACAAAAATCTAAAAAAAGTAATTCAGATCGTAAATATAAATTCTGAAAAAGATCAATGATTTTCAAATTTAACTTAAATAATTAAAATGAAACCTACAGAAAGATTATACTGGCTAATAAGGCAAAACCAAGCAGTTCTTGAATCATGCAATATCTTTCCCTGATTTTAATGTGTAAGTTTCTAGTATTTTATTGATCATTAAGTTTAATATTCTAATTATTATATAAATTATATAATAAAGCTAACTAAATAAGCCAAGCCAATTCCAATTAACAAACCTGCTGTAATGAAAGGCATTGCAGGATAGAATTTGCCTTTTTTTGCAAATACAAACAAGACAAAAAGAGAGATTGTTGCACATAAAGAAACTATTAATGCTGGTATAAGACCAAGAGTTCTGAAAATAACTCCTGCAGTGATTATTGGAAAAACAACATCTCCACCGCCAAGTATGGCAAGATTGACTTTCATTGATTTTTTCAATTTATTTGATTTTCTCGCTTTTGCTTCTTTAATTAATTCTCTTTGTTTTTTGCTCAAATACGGAACAAAAAACCCTGCAAATAACTTAAGCTCATTAATTTGATATTTAGCCATTTTCTGCATAAATCCTGAATGCCATACAGCCCAGATATCATATGCTGAAATAATTATTAAAAGAGTGATAATTGTCCAGGTATTTAGCAATGGAACAAAAACAACAGCAATTCCGGGATAAATAAGCAACTCTGTTATGTTATGAATTAACAAATTTCTCTTGAATATCTTGTAAATTGCCAGAGGCAATGCTAAAGTCAATGAAATTATCTCTGGATAGAATTGATAAGGAATAAACCATGATAAAAGAGCGTTAAAAGTAATTGCAAGAACAATAATTACAACTGCAAAAAACCATAATCTAATAAATAAAGCAGCTTTAAGCTTTGTAAGCAGAAAAACAAAAAAAACCGCGATTATAAATGCAAATATTATTGACAATAAAGAAATTTCCTTTTCAACTTCCGGAGGTTCTAAGCCATAAGGCAGCGGATTAATAGTAACATTCTGTAGAGTTCCATTGACCATAACTTGCTGAACAATTGGAGTGTAAGAATAAATAACTGCCAACCCTATTAATTGTGTTACTAGAAACATTGCAATTAACAATAAAGTTACTTTGAGATTGTGTTTCACCTTAATTAACTCCTTTAATTTATTATATAAAGATAATCAGTTAAATGAAATGTGGTTTTTAAATGTTGAGAAAGAGAAAATTAAGTTTGAAAATATCACAATATCAAATTTTTCTGTGTAAAAAATTTTGTCTTATTTATTATAATAAGTTATTGAGACTTAAGATTATGAGATTTAATTATTAATAATTTAAATTTACATTATCTAACTTAAAAATTATGTAAAGATATAGTATATTTTCAGAAAAAATTCTATTTCAACCTTATCGTCTCAAGATTTCTAGGAACATTTGTTTCAATATGTTCGATCTTGTAAATCGTGCTGGCAAGATCCAAAGACTTGCTGACTTCGCCGTGATTTATAATTATTTTTTTTGGCTTCGGCCTTGCATTTTTTACAAAATTCAGCAGCTCTGTTCTGCCTGCGTGAGCTGAAAATCCGTCAATTTTATGAACTTCAAGATTAATTTCAATATTTTCTCCATCTTCCATCTTAATCTCTCTAAGCCCTTCCTGCACTTGCCTTCCAAGACTACCAACACCCTGGTAACAAACAAAAATAATTGTATTTCTTTTATTATTTGCAAAATGCCTGAAATACTCAACCGAAGCGCCTCCAACCAACATACCTGATGTTGCAAGAACAACACACGGTCCGCCTTCGATTACTTCTTTTCTTTCCATTGCACTTCCAACACGCTTAAAAGTATCTGAAACAAATGGATTTTTATCCTGAAAAACAAGATTTTTAACATTCTGGCTTAGGTAATCTGGATAAGCTGTATGAATTGCATTAATATCCCATATCATTCCATCAATGTAAATGGGTATTTGCGGCAGTTTTCCTGACTTGATTGCGTCATCTAAAATAAGCATTGTTTCTTGAGCCCTACCTAGGCCTAATTCAGGAATTAAAACCTTGCCTTCTCTCTCAATTGTTTTTTTAATTAGCTCTATAATGGTGTTTTCTGATTCAGATCTTGGAGGCATTACATCGTTCTTGCTTCCGTAAGTTGATTCAATCATTGCTGTTTCAAGTCTTGGGAAAGTTGTAACAGCAGGGTCTAATAATCTTGTCTTTGTGTACTTCATATCTGCTCCGTATAAAAAGTTATGAGCACCATTTCCAATATTTATGTGAACCATTGCAGAACCTAAAGCATGGCCTGCATTATAAAATGTAATTCTGATATCAGGAGTTACATCTGTAACTTCATTATAATTTAAACATACGCTATGCTTAACCATTTCTTTAATATCTGTTGAACTGAATAAAGGGGTTGCTGCCTGCTTGTATGCAACGCCGATAAAATCTAATGCAAGCAATGAAGCAATATCTCTTGATGGATAAGTCATATATACAGGGCCTTGGTAACCCATCTTATACAGGTACGGCAATAAGCCAACGTGATCGAGGTGTGCGTGACTTAGAATTACAGCATCAATTTCATTAATATCAAATTCTGGAACATCAAAATACGGAAACCTATCTGCTCCGTGTGAAGCAACATCAATTCCGCAATCTAAAAGAATTTTTGATACAGGTGTTTGCAATAATATGCAACTTCTTCCAACCTGCCTTCCACTTCCTAACATTGTAAGCCTTATCCACTCTTCTTTTTTGTCATTTGTCCAGTCTTTGTAAATTTTTTTCCCAATGCTATTAAGAAATTTTCTTCTGTAATTATTATTTGCATACAAAACTTCACGAATATTATCTGTTATTTTGCTTGGAATTGAAGAGCTTCTCTGAACTTGCGGCGACCAAAGAGTTTTTTCCTTAATTTCTTGCAGAACACTCCCTTGTTTTCCTATAACCATTCCTGGTTTTTTGGCTTCAATAACAACAATGCTTCTTGGAGCATCAAAAATAATGTTTGTAAGCTCTGCATCAACTGGAACAGTTTTTTCAATTATCTCTTTAGTTTTTTCCTGTGATTCAAGGATTTTTTCATCAGCCCTTAACTCAATTCTTTTCTTGAATCTGTTAACCAATTCCCTTATCTGAGTTTCACCCTCTCTAAAAAATTTAGCATTATCAGTATAAACAACGATATTTGCTGCTTCAAATTCAGCTTCTGTAATTACTTTTGGCAATTCATCTGTTATGCTTTTTAAAATGTCGGCCATTATAAAAAATAAAAAGAACCAAGGTTCTCTTTATGGACTCTCCTTTCATTTACTTCTATGCATCCAGCAACCACTAATTTTATTTTCATTTATGAGTTTTCCCTCTTAAGAATCCTAGATTAATTTTTAGCAACTATTTCTAGAATTTATAATATAAAAACTATTATAATATTTTTATGTAATATGTAAAGTTATTTTATTATTCTTGTTTTAGATTGATTATCACTTGAAAAATAAAAGACACCAATGGTTTCTCTTATGACACTTCCTTTTAATAGCCTTATGGTTTCTTTTATGAAGCTTCCTTAGTTAGTTTAATATTATTTAATTATTTGAAAACTGCCTGAATTTCCTGGCTTACTACCTTCTTTACTCCCTCTTTTGTCAAAGTATAAATATCAACTCCGAAACCGCTTCCTGTGTCTCTCTGTGTTGAGGCTTTTATGCATTCAAGAGCTAACTGAACTCCCTGCTTGACATTCATATCTTTTTTATATCCTCGCTCTAAAACTCCTAAAATATAAGGCATTCCACTTCCAAAATTAGCATCATAATCTTTTATTTCAACAACAGCTCCTGCAGGCTCAACAGAATATAATTTTGCAGTTCCGTCTTCTTCAACACCTGCAACTAAAGTTCCTACAATGCTTGGAATCATAGAAGGAGAACGTATATTCCTGAAAGTAATCATTGCCAAAAGGCTTGCTGATTCTTTTATAGTCGCAAGGCGCCTTGATTTAAGCTCTTTTAATTTTAATTCAGCACCAACAATTCTCATTAAAAACTGGGCATCTGAAACACTTCCAGTAACTGCAGCAAGCAAACGATCATTTATTGGAATTATTTTTGCAAAATCTTTCTGCACAACAATGTTTCCGGCGCTAACCTGCCTGTCTGCAGCCAAAACAACTCCGTCTGTGCAGGCAATTCCTACAATGCTAGTGCCTGTTTTTAGCATTGATTTATTTATTTCTTCATTTATTTTTTCCATTTTCTTTTTAGCTAATTTGTTAGAATAACTCGTAATGACCTCTAGAACTTATAATTTAATCATGATTAAAGTATTTATAAAGTTTTCGGCGAAAACTTTATTTATGAAATAACTCAAATATGGATAAAACTTAACATCTCTAATTTAAATCAGATCTATTCTCTAAGTTTTTTCTGAACCCTATAATTTTTGGTGATTCACCAAATACTTTTTCTAAAGTTCTTTTTATAAAACCTCTTCCTGATTCATAAGAGTCCATGTAACCTTGAAGATAATCTATTGAATATAAGTTAGCTTCTTCTTCAGCTCTTTCTACAGCCAAATCATATCTTATTTGGGATTCTACTAAAGCATGTACTGCTGTTGTATTTAACATAATTCTATTCTCTATTTAATGTATTTATAAATCTTGCGATGGGGGATAGGGAAAATTTTGTTTTTGACTTAAAGATAAAATAACCTCTAAAGTCATTGTCCTATATGGATTCCCTTTGACTACATTTCCTTTTTGTTTTTCAATATTTCCGTAATATAAACTTATCCAATGAGCTTCTGTTTCTTTGTCTCTTGAAATACAGCGTTCACCATAACAATAACTTGCCTGTAATCCGGATTTTGGCCCAAAATATTCCTTCAAAAATTCTATAACCTCTTCACGCGATTTAGTTTCATTATCTCTCTTACCAATATCCTGAAGATTATAATCTATCTTAATTAGGCAGTTTGTATCAATTGAAGATAAAAATAAGATAGTATTATGATAATTAAAACCGGATTTTTTTGACCATAGTTTTTCTCCAAGGCTTTTTACCCTAAATTTTAAATTGCTTAAGGCATTATATAAACTTGTTTGCATTGGGTTAATAAGATAAAAGGTTTAAATAGATTTGTGTTCGTCCTTAATGAAATATTCAAGAGTTACTCTTCGAGATGGCTTCTCAAAACAAGGAATTTTATTTTTTTCTGTAATTCTTCCGTATTCCAAATCAATAAAATGTTTTTCATCCTGATCCCGCAAACCTCTATAAATAGCATGACAACCATTTGAATAAATTGTTATATTATTTGGTGCGAAATTCTTTTTTAGAAAATTACAAATTTGATTTGGCGGAAATCCGTTAAAAATTACTCTACCTCCATCAACCCTGGCTCTTAAATTAACCCTAACATCTGGATAACTTTTTTCAACATTCTCCAATGTTTTAATGACATCAGTATAAGTAATCAGTTCTGGATCGGTTGCTTCTCTTCCGTGAACCCATTGATCAATGTTTCTCCATGTTTTTGTTAATTTTGAAACCATTTGAAACCAAATTATAAAACACTTTATTTATTTTAAAACTTTATCGATATGACTGTTTATTAGCTTAACTTAAATCGGGTTAAATTTCTCTAACAAGAAATTTATTGCTATAATTATTCAATATTTTTGAAATACTGCAATATCTCTCCTTAATTTATCAGTTAAAGCTAATTGATATTAATTTATTTATATAAGTTATATACTTCAAGCTATCAAACTCGTTACTCCGTGATCTTTTTTAAGTCTTACTATATTCTCAACAAAGCCCTCCATTTTCTGGTCGTGGCTCACAATTATCAGCTGATTAACTTTTAGCTGTTGAAGGACATCGCGCATTTTATCAAGCTGTTGCTGTGAAAACCCGTCGGTTGGCTCGTCAAGAATGACAATGCCTTTTGTTTTTATCTCGCTTAATAAAGAATTAATTGTCTGATTTAATGCCAGCCGATAAGCCAAAGCAATTGCTGTTCTTTCCCCTCCTGACAAATATCCGTAATCCAATTCATAATCCTGCTGTTCAATAATCGGAGTAAATTCTTCATCTAAACGAACATTAAATGTGTCTGGAACTAAAATTGAGAACCATTCATTAAATAATTTTGAGAATTCCTCCCTCAACCTTAACATTACGTTTTTCTCAATAAAGCTTATTAATTCCAGAAACTGGCTTGAAACCCAGTTTTCCAGCTCAACAATGTATAAAAGCTCGTCTTTAATTTTTTCTTTTTCGCTTATTTCTTTTTCCATGCGTGCAATTTCTCTATTTCCAAGCTCAATTTCCTTAATTATCTCTGCTTTTTTTATGTCAATCTGCCTTTCTTCCAATATTACTACTTCTAATTCTTTTTTCTTAGCTTGCATAATAAGGTCATATTTTTTCAGCTCACTTATGCCTTCTTTTAATCTGTATGCCTGGCCGGTAAGCAATTCTATATCCTGATTTAATGATATTTTCTGCCTTTCAAAATCATCAAGTTTCTTGCTGTCTTCCTGAATAGTCTGAATGCGAATTTTAATCGCTTCGAGGGAAGATTTAAATTTTTCGAGATCAAGTATTTCTGAATTTATCTGTTTAATTAAAATTTCCTTTTTTTGTTTTTCATTGTCAGTATTTATCTTGTCTGTCGCTATTGACTGAATTTCTTTTTCAGTTTGCTCGAATATTCCGTGTTTGTGGGTAACTGTCACTTCCTGAAAGCAGGTTGGGCAGACTTTCAAGTTAAGAATGGCCTCTTTAAGCTTTTCAAGCTCTGTTTTTTTAGAAAGAAATGATGAGATTTTAGCTGATAGCTCAATTATTTCCCTGTTAGTCTTTTCATAGGACTTTTTTTTGTCAGATAGTTTTATTATCGTTTTATCTAATTCTTCCTGATTAAATTCCTTAGATACTTGCTCTAATCTTTTTCTTATTAACTCAATATCTTTATCAATTTTCACAATCTGCTCTCTTTTTGTCAAAAGAAGAATGTTAAGCTTCTCAACCTCATTTTCAATTTTATTCTTTTCATCAATTTTTCCTTCAATTTCCTTAATTTCCGTTTCTTTTTTTATTTTTAAAACCAAAATTTCACTTAATTTCTTTTCTATCTCTGGTATCTGCTCTTGAATTAATATCAATGATTCTTTTTTTTCATTCATTCTTGTTTTAAACAAATCAAGATCTAAAATCTGCCCTTGTTTCAACCTTGATAGCTCCCTAAGCCTTGCTGTTAAGATAGTGGAGTTTTCCTTTATTCGCTTATATTTGTCAATGCCAAAAACATGCCTTAAAGTATTCAACCTTATTTCAGGATTTTCAAGAATAATCTGCTTCATTTCTTCTTGAGGCGTGTAAACTGTAAATCTGTATAGAAGATTGGTTTTTTTTGCAAATTCCAAGGGATAGTTTAGGAGTTGAAGAACCTGATTTTTCATGTCTGTAATTGCTTTTTCTTCTGTTTTTCCGTCAATAGTAATATATGTTTCCTCCTGTCCGACTGTTTTTTTTCTCTTTAGGGTTCTTGTAATAATAATATTCTGCCCATCAAGTTCAAATTCAAGTTCAACTCTTCCTTCATCTCTTCCATTTTTTAATAACGAAGTTCCTTTTTGTCCTGGTTGCAATCCAAAAAGTGCAAATTCTATTGCCAATAAAATGGAAGTTTTTCCGCTTCCTATATCTCCTGATAAAAGAACAGAGCCTTGAGGTATAACCATATCTGCATTATCATAGCTTCTTATATTTTGAATTTTTATTCTTTTGAAAAGCATTTTGTTTTGTTTTAATTTTTTAGTTGAAATTTAGTATTTTTTGAAGCTCGCCTATTAACCTGTCCTGGAAAATCTGATTTTTTTCATCTTCCTGCTTGTCAATGCTTAATGCATTTAACATTGAAGGAATTTTATCGCTGAATTTAGATGGATTCTTCTCAAAATAATTAGAAATGATATTTTCTTCAACAATATGAATGTCTGTTGATTCTATTTTTATCTCTGCCTCTTCAAAAATAAGTTTTGAAGTGTTTTTTACTAAAACAAGAACTCCGTGATCTTTAGCAAACTGTTCTATTTCATTAAATCTTATATCCGACATTTTGCCCTCTGTTAATTTTCCTGAAAGTTTTAACAAAATTATCTTCTCCTGAAAATTGTGCTTATTTAATTCTGAAAGTATTTTTTCAGTAGCTGTAAGGGAATTTTCTATAGTGATCTGCAAAGATAAAACTTCTTTTAATTTTATTGGAATTTTATTTTGTTTTACATTTCCAGTATTGCCCATTCCTGTTATCTCAACAATATAAAACTGCCCATGCTTAAGTTCTTCAAGCTCTTCAAAATTATTCGGATATATCGGGCCGGAATAACATATATTCGGGTGAGAAAAATCAACATGCAAATGGCCGAGGGCATAATAATCTGCCTTTGGCAATTCTGAAATTGAAATAGCTTCAATAGGCATGTTTCCAATGGCTTCTTTCAAAGCAGTATGCAACATGAATATCCTGAAAAAACCCGGAGCATCCTGCAGAACTGTTTTTCTCAACTCTTGAACCTCTAAGCTGGATTTTTTTCCAGGGTAGCCGTAAAGCGCAAAGTTCTTGATAATAGTCGGCTGGAGAAATATTTTTTCATTTTTTTCTTCTGTTTTGAAAGTATTAATGCAGAATCCGGCATGTTCTAAAACTTCAAGAAATGTTTTTCCTGAAACAGAATAATCATGGCTTCCAGCTATCAAATAGCAAGGAATGCCTGATTCTTTTAATTTTTTGAATTCTGCAAAAGTTCTTTTTAATATTTCAATTGAAGGATAGGCTGAATCAAATAAATCTCCGGTTATCAGAACCATATCCACCTTGTCTTTAATGCAGAAGTCAAGAGCATACGCAAAGCTCTGCATATTTAGCTCCTGAAGCTCTGGAAAACGCCATCCGCCTAAATGGCAGTCGCCCATATGTGCAAATTTTGTCATAATAAAGACAACCCCTGGTTTTCTTTATCAAACTTTCCTCTTACATCTCTTTTTATCATTATTGCTCTAAAAAATAAGATTTTATAAATATAGTTGTGGTGAAGAAAGAACATAAATTATTTCCGAGTCATCAACACACCTAACTAATTTAAATAATTATTAACTTAATTTAAAACTAGACATAATTTTTACGCTGGAACTGCTGAGAATTATATTTATTGCAATTCTTTGTTCCTATTTTCAATAACTTTTTTCATAAAATTTTCTTCAAAAGAGTGTTTTGCATAAACTATTGGAGCAGTTAGCAAAACTCCAGCAGCTGCTCCTCCAAGGGCTGTAATTGCTTCAAAAACTAATGAACTTAATTTTACTAATTCAAGATTATCACTTATGTTGTCTCCTAAAAAATATCCTGCAGCCCCTCCAGCAATCGCTCCTAATCCATATGTCATTAAACAAAATCTAGTGAACTTACCCTGATAATTAACTCCGGAAATTTTCGCAGCACGCTGTTCAACATCTCTATCAGATTTAACTAGAAAATCAAGATTTATGGTTGGTCTTATTGTTTTTTCTCTTTGTATTTGTCCCTTTGCCTCTTCTTTTGCAAGAGCGTATTTCTCCAAGTTTCTTATGTATTTCATAGTATAATCTTAAATTATTATTTTAAAAATATTTGTGTGGTTTTATAATCTGAAAATATTGTAATATCTCTGCCTGATTTAATAGTGAAAGTGACTTAAGTTCAATTAAAGAAGTTAATTATTAGAAATATCATCAGTTCTCCTAGGAAACTGTTAAAATATTAAGCATTTATAAGGTTTTAAAGCTATAGCATTTAAAAGTTTTATAAATTCGAGCCCAAAACTGTCCCATAATTTATTCTAACGCGGAAAATTTTGGGCATATTCTTTACACTCTGCTCTATAGAAACATTTATATAGTTCTTATATATAACATATGTTATATGAAAAGACCATTTGTTCAGAAAAAATATCTTAAGTTATATGAAGAAACTGCAAAAAATAAGATAACTGAGGTTTTGTTTAAATATCCTGAAAAGGAGTTTAGCCTAAGTGATTTAGCTAAAGAGGCAGGGGTGGCCAAAGCAAATATTGGAAATATTTTAAATGAATTTCAAGAGGCAGGACTTATTACAATTGAAAAATTAAGCAAAATATGGAGAATAAAATCTAATCAAACAAACTGGCTATTTATTAGAAGTAAGATAGTTTACAATCTAGGATTTGTATATAAAAGCGGACTTGTCGAATTTCTTATTGAACATTTTAAAAATCCCAAAGCAATATTATTATTCGGTAGCTTTAGAAAAGGAGAAGATTTGACCAATTCAGATATTGATATTGCAATAGAGTCAAATGAAATAAAAGACTATCAAACAATGGGGCTCAGAGAATTAACTGAATTTGAAAAAATTATCGAAAGGAAAATTCAAATACATCTCTTTAATAGAGCAAGTATTGATGATA
>JACPLR010000018.1 GCA_016186425.1 Candidatus Pacearchaeota archaeon
AAAAGAATTCTTAAAAAAACTGGAAAAAGAGCAGCAAGAAAAAAATGAAGAGTTAATTTTAGGGGAAGATCTTAATAAAGAATCTCAATTAGAGCCTTCAATTATTAATGAAGAAATTCAGGAAAAGCAGAAAACTCTTCCATTAATGCCACTCCCTCCAAGACAAACTATAAAACCTATTCAAATTCCATCTCCAAGTTTAATTCCAAAAAATGCTAATCAATTTTCCAATTATCAAGGATTAGAACTTGGAAAAATAACTCCAATTATTGTAAATCAGGGAGTCATAAGTGTTGAATGCCCTGGTCCTGGAAAATTAATCTCAGTAAGAAGCATTGGAAAAGCAACACCGACAAAAATGATTTTAAACAAAGAAGAGATAAATTCTATAATTGAATCATTTTCTCAGCAGGCAAAAATCCCGAGAATTGGTGGTGTTTTTAAAGCGATTGTAAATAATCTTATAATCACAGCAATTGATTCAGATGTTGCAGGACCGAGATTTATAATAACAAAAGTTCATCCACAACCATCGCAATTTTTGTAAACAAAAACAGCTATTTAGCTAAACACACCATATCAAATTTTTCTAGGTAAAAAATTTATGCTTTATTTATAGTATAAAATAATATTAATTTAACATCAATCACTTTCATATATTAAATCAGGTAAAAATATGGCATGATTTTCACCTATTTTTTCTTTTTAAAATCCAAAGCCAGAGAATTAATGCAGTATCTTTCCCCACTAGGCATTGGCCCATCTGGAAAAACATGTCCTAAATGCCCTCCGCACTTATTGCATATTATTTCTATTCTTTTCATAAACATGCTGTTATCTTCCTTTAACTTAACACTTTTCTTATTCATAACCTTAAAAAAACTTGGCCATCCTGTACCAGAATCATATTTGGCATCAGAAGAAAACAGCGGATTCCCGCATGCTGCGCAAACATAAACTCCTTTATCCTTATTATAAAGCCACTTGCCGGTAAAAGGACTCTCAGTTCCGTGATCACAAATTATATTTTTCTGCTCATCATTAAGTTTTTTCTTAAACTTATCAGGCATTTCTGTTTTTTTGGGTTTCATTATGTTTCATTTTAATTATTTAATTCCTTAACAAATTTTTTAATTTTTCCCTCAATCATATTTACAGCCCTAGCTATATCTTTTTTATTATATTCCGAAGCATCTCTAATCTTCCATAAAATTAACTTCTTTCTATATTTTGTAACATTCCCAAATATTTCTCTAGGAACATTATCTGCAACAATAACATAAATATCAGCCCATTTTAATAAATCAGTTGATAATCCTTGAGGTTTTCCGCTAATTTTATATCCTTTTTTCTTGGAAATACTAATAACTATCTTAGAAACAGGGCTTCCAATTATAATGCCAGCACTCTTCGCTTTTATCTTTTTATTTTTATTAAGCTTGTTAAAAACAGCTTCAGCTACCTTGCTTCTGAATCTGTTATGCTTGCAAATAAAAAGTATGTTAGTCATTTAATATATAATCATCCCAGGTTTATAAAATATAACTTATGAATAAAACCAATATATAAAAACAAGCAAATTTATTATAATTAATTAAAACTTACTAAATATAATGTTAAGTTATGTTAAATTTTTCACATAGAAAAATTTAGTAATTATAGACTTTTCAGAGAATATTTAGAAAATATAACAATATCTTTACCTAATTTATTCTTTAAACTTGATTTAAGTTGGATTAGTTTTATCTAATTTAAAATAATTTTATCCAAGCAACGCCCTAGCCTTCTTCTGCAGCTCTCCAGCAAGCTCAGCTTTCTTCCTGGCAAGAATCTGGTCATGATGCCTTGAAACATCTTTAAGCCTCTGCTCAAACTGCTTTTCCAGCTTGCTTTTAATCAGCGCTTCTCTGCTTTTCATCTCATCAAGCATATGCTGGTGAGCTTTCTCAGTGAGCTCTTTCTGCATCTTAATTCTTTCATTTTTCAACCTTACATCTTCTTCTTTCTTGAAAAGATTTAGTTTTCCAAGAAGTTGCCTCTTTTCAGATGCTAATTCCATTGCTCTGGTTTTTGCTTCTTCCAAAAGTCGCTTCTCTTTAATTTTTAATTCAGCTTCTCTCGCATCATGCCTGCTTTGCATTTCTTTAAGCTTATTTTCTAATTTTCTTTTTTCAAAAAGAATTTTTTCATTAACCCGCTTTCCATATTCACTTCTCAGACTATCTTGAAGTTTTTTCTTTCTTTGTTCAATGCTCTTATTCAAAGCAATTTCATAATCTTTCCTGAGTTTTGCTTTTAATTCCTCTCTTTCTTTTGATGAAATATCTTGTGACTTGTGCATCAGCTCTCTTTTTTTAAGATCAAACTCATTCACGAGCCTTAATTTTTCTTCATTAATATGCTTCTTTATCTCAGCATCAAACCTGTCATGAAATTCTTTTTTAAGCTTCTCAGAAATATCTCTAACTTCTTTCTTATGTTTTTCAACTAAGTCTCTATGTTCTTCTTCTCTCTTCAAGCCTATTTCCTGCTTTATTCTTGATTGTTTATTAATTAATTCTTTATTTATCGCTCTTTGCTTTTCAATAGCGTGGCTCTGGTCAATTAATTTAGTTTTCAAAAGATCATTCAACTTTTCTTCATTTAGAAAGGATTCTTCTAAAGCTTTCTTTTGGTTCTCTAATTTTTGTGAAAGTTCTGCTTGTTTTTTATCAAGATAATTTTTATTTTTTAATTCTATATATCTCTCCCTGTCCCTGGCTTTTTCTAATAGCCTTAAATTTATCAGTCGCGATCTTTTCTCAAGCTCCTTGATCATTTCATTGTGGGCTTGTTCAGAAAAATATTTTATATCTTTCTTTTTCTCTGCATCTAAAAGCTGTTGTTCTTTCTCTTTTATACTTCTCTCCCTATCTAAATAATTTTTATTAATCTTCCTTAAGTCTTCTTCAAACTTCTTTTTTTGCTCAGATTGGTTTATCTTAAGCTGATTTGCAAAATTAATATTCATAGTTCTGAAAAGTTTCTTTTTTTCAGATTCTATAGCTCTTCTTAGTTCGTCTTTATATTCCTGTTTTAATTTATTTTTTATGCTGTTTCTTTCATTTAATGATGCATAAATAAGCTGTTCGCTGATTTCTCTTTTTTTTGAATCAAAGTCTTTCTCAAGCCTGCTTTTTTCTTCATTAACCCTTTTTTTAAACTCTAATTCCATTCTTGAATTAAATTCATTTTTCAGCTTTTCTGTTGACTCTTCGATATCTTTTTTATGATTTTCAGCAAGAGTCTTATGCTCAAGATCTCTTTTCATGGACTCATTATGTTTTATTTCAGACTGTCTTGAAATTATTTCTTTAATTCTCTGTTTCTGCCTTTCTAAAGCCTCTTTTTTAGCAGAAAGTTCCTTATCCAGCAGCTCTCTTTCTCTTCTCTCTTTATCCAAAGCTTGCTTCATTTCATTTACCTTATTTTCAATTTCTCTTTCATGCCTTTTTCTCTGCTCTAATGCAAAATTATTAATTTTAACAGCAAACTGCTTTTTTAGTTCAGAATCTAATTTTTTCTTATGCAGTTCAATCTCGTTAATAAGTTTATTATGCGCTTCTTCAGCAAGCTGTTTTTTTATTTGATTCTTAAAGCCTTGAATACTTGTAAACTGGAGCTGCCTTTGTTTATTGAGCTCAATAAGCTTGTCTTTTAATCTCCCCTCATACTCCATCTTCTGTTTCTCCGCCTCTTCCTGATATTTCTGCTTTATTTTAGTGATATAAAAATCATCAATTCTGGCTCTTTCAGCTTCAAATCTCTTTTTTAATTCATTATCAAATCGTTCAGAAATCTCTTTTTGCAATCCTTCTTTAAGCTTGCCTTTATATTGTTGTTTTAACTTATCCTCAAGTTCTTTGTAATGAGATTCTAATTGCTCTTTTCTTAAAATTAAATCCCGTTTAAGCTCTTCATTAAGCTGTTTTTCCTTATTTTTCACTTTTTCAGAAAGCTCAAGTTTTACATCTTTGACAAAATCCTGAAACTCCTTGTCAACTACAACGCCAACATCAGAGTCAACATTTGATTTTTTATTTAACCCATCAGTTATTGTAGATTTAAGATTTTTTATTTCTCTTTTAAGTTCAACATTAACATCAGCAACTTTTTCAATATCCTTTTTAATTTCTTTTAAGGGAGATTTCTTTTTTACTTCCCTTTTATTTAAAATTTTTTCCCTTAACTCCTTGATCATTTTTTCAAGCTCTGGAATAGCTGTTGTATCTTTTAGCCTTGATTGAATTATACTAACCTCTTTCTCAAAACCTTTTGTAAATCCCTGAGCCTGAAGGCTCTGCAGCTCTCTTCTAAGCTCTTCTAAACGGTTTACTTTTCCCTGAAATGTATAAAACTCTCTTCTTAATTTCTGATCACTCTCTTTTTTAGCCATATCTTGATATTTTGGAAACCTTTAAAACCGTTAGGTTTTTTGCTTGCCCCTTGTTACTAAAAGGTTTATTTTTATGTATTACTTAATGTTTTTTTATATTTAAAGGTTTCTCATTAAGACAGCCAAATCATTAATCTAAAACCAACTTAAACAACTAATAAATCAGGTTAAATTTTTCTTAAATGAAAAATTTCCATTGTGATGATTCAAAAACATTTTGAAAATACCACAATAGTTTTACCTACCTTATTGCTTAAGTTACTTATCTTAAAATATACTTTCATTTCAGAGGATTTCTTCCCTTAAACTCATCAAGTTTTCTTTGCAATCTGGCAGTATTATAATATCCTTTTTTCTTCCATTCTCCCAATTGTTTTTCAAGATCGGGAACCTCTTTATGAGAAATTTCCTTTCTCCTTATTCTTTTCTTAATAACTCTCGCTGCTTTTCTCACAATCCTTCTTTCAGCCCTGAATTGCTTTCTCTTAAATCTTTTCTGCTTTCTTAACTCTCTTTTCTTAATTCTTTCTTGTTTTCTCTCAATTCTTATTCTCTCTTTTCCTCTTCTTCTTTCTTCTCTTGCTTTTATTCTCTCTGCTTTTCTCTTTCTCTTCAATAATTTCCTATTCTCCCAAAATCTTCTTCGCCCAATTACTTTTCTTTCTCTTAATAACATCTTCTCTGTCTTTCTCTTTTCTCTTAAAACTCTTCTCTCATTTCTTCTCTTTTTATATTCAGAAAACCTATATCTTATTCCTTCTGCCAAGCCTCTCTCTAACCTTGATGTGTCATAATACGCTTTTCTCTTCCATTCTCTTAACTTTCCAGATAATTCTGCAACTAATGGTTTGATTCTTGGTCTTGGCCTTCTCTCAACAATTATTCTTTCAATCACTCTTTCTTTTGGAACTATTTCTCTTTCTTTGAATGCTCTTCTATATCTAAACAATTTAATTCTTTTCCTAATTCTGGAAATAATCGGTTCTCTTATTCTTGCCACTTCTGGCTTTCTAACTCTCAACCTCAATTTAAATTCTATTCTTGGTCTTGGTATAGATTTTAATGCGCTAGATATTCTTGATAATATTGAAATTCTTGGTCTTGGCTTGACATATACACGACTTGGCTTTATTCTTATTATTTCAGGCTTCTTAATTATCCTTCTCTTTATTTCTCCTGATAATTCTATTATCTGTTCACGATTTCTATATCCTAAATAAACAAACATTACTGACAAAATAATCCACAAGAAAATTCTAGTATAATTAAGATAGTCTACAAACTCGCCTTTCTCAGTACAAGCCATGCAATACTTGCCCCCGCAATCAGTTTCTTTTTCATCAAAATTCTTAATTCTATCATAACAATAACTGCAAAATCCGGAGAAATCATCTGTTACAAGAAACCCAATGTCAATTCTCTTTATATTTTGGAATGCAGACTCTTTCACTCTGCTAACAAGTTTCTGTGATTCAACTTCTTTAATTTCAATATACTTTTCATAACAATAGTCTGTTTTCACAGCCTTAATAGGAACTGCAAGATTACATTCCCTTGTTTCAATAGTATTGTTCTCGCATAGCTTAAAATCATCGCAAGTTCTTTGTTGCTGGCCTTTTATAGTTGGCTCTCCAGCTAAAATATTTTTAACATTATAATCTGCAGCACACTCACTCCAATCTTCGCATTTAAATTCAGGGATGCAAGAACAAGCTTGCTTATACGGCTTGTTTAAATTAGTTCCGCACGAATTTAAATCTTCGCATTTTTCAGAATATTTATATCCTGTAACATCACACGGCTTCCATTTGCAATACCAATTTTCATTACACGTAGCTCCTCCTAATTCTCCTATTTCTTTTTTGCTCAAAACATTTACCTGCCATGTAACCTCCTGGCTTTGAGTGCCGCTAATGATCTCAGCCCTTATTTGTGAATTATTACTAAATGACTTTGAAAAACTGCTGCTCACACTGCTTGTTCCAGAATTTCCAGACTGGAATGCTGAATCTAAATACCATTTAACTTCTAATGGAGCAACGCCAGTAAGTGTTGCAGTAATCTGGAAATTTATATTCGCGCCTGAAAGCACATTAAGAAATAACTCTTGAGGTGTATGCTCAACATTCAACCCAATAATGCACGATTGAGAGGTAACAGGCATTGTTGAATTATCTCCGCACAAATTTTGATCAGTGCATGTTCTTGTTTGAGTTCCTTCTACACATCCACTCCATAAGCCACACTGCCAGTCTGAAGCACATCCGCAAGGCCTTATTTCTGTTTCAGTATCTCCGCATCCATCACTTCTTGTTCTTCTTTCCTCGTTATTAATACAACTGCCCCATGCACTCCACGAACTCCAGCTAGGAATACATCCTCCTCCACCCCCACCTCCTCCTCCACTACAGCTCTGTGTTCTAACCTCTGTTCCTCCGCAACCATCTGTCCTAGAACTTGTCTGACTTCCTGCAGAACAAGCACTCCACGAACTCCAGTCACTATAACTCGGAGTGCAGACAGCTTTATCAGCATGAACCGCAGATCCTAAATAACTGGCAAAATTATTATCACTGGCAGTAACTTCCCATCTTACAAAAGATCCAAAACTTGTGTTAACTGTCTGATTGGCAGAAAACTGGCCTTGCGAAATATAAGTTATATTCTTTGTGCTTCCATTAGGATAATAAGAAGCCCCTCCTGAATACGGTTGCTGTGCTGCATTAGTCGCATTTGCAGAAATATTCTGAGGATTATAAAAAAACGTGCCGCTTTCATTAATTTTAGTTATATTAATTCTTAAAACAGAAATATCCCCATCAAAATACCCTCCAAAACTTCTCAAATTTGTCATTGCAACAGGAGTTACATAACGTATAATAGAAATATTAATTTCAGAAATATTAATAACTTTAGTAATATCAGAAAGCAAAGTATAATTAACACTTACAGGGTTTCTACCCGTGCTTTTGCTGGATTTTGTATAGTTCATAGTGCAATGCCCGGAAGAATTTGTATAAGCGTCTCCGATAAAAGTTACATTATCGTAAAAATGGCATGTAACTCCCGTGATATTATTTCCTGTTTCATTATCGTAAATTCTGGCAGTGATATTAATTGAATTAGCCACAAGTCCTAAATCATCCTCTCCAGCAACAGCATCATTCCCTCTTATAATATCTTGCAGATTAATTGGATAAGTAATATTAACAATTAAATCAGGGAAATTAATAGAGAAATATCTTATCTGTGTCGCATTTAAATTACTGGCAGTGTCATTGCAGCTAAAAATAATATTATGGCTTCCTGCTGAAATTCCAGAATATAAATAATAAAAATATGTTTCATTTAAAGAAACCATTGTAATATTGCTAGAACTATCCAAGCTATAACCGCACCAGCTTATACCATCATTGATGCTTATATTAAAACTCAATGAAGAAGAATTATAAGTTATATTTTCAGGAGAAATAATTGAAATTAATGGAGCAATAGTATCAATATTCAAAGAACGGGTTTCACTAGAATATTCTGCAGTAATATTCGTATCTCCATCTTGTTCTATTCTCAAGCACGAAACAAACCAAAAATGATCATCATCTGAAAGACCCTTAGAAAAACCGAGAATTGTATTATTAGCAGGACTTGTCATTGTTTCATTGCTGATACTATCTAAGTTCAAAGTGCAGTTATCAACGACAGCATTTGTATAATAATAAGTGAAATTTATTGTGGCATTATTTGTAATTACATCATTATTTGGAGAAACAAGATAAATTACAGGAATTGGAGCAGGTCCAAAAACTTCAATATTTCCTATATCTGTCTGAACAGAATTCCCGGCGTCATCATAAATATAAAACCTATAAGAGAAATTACCTGTATAAACTATTTTTGTATGTTCAATATAATAAGAAGTACCATTAATTGAAATAGCAGAATCATTTACCCAGCTCCCGCTTGAATTTTGCGAGAAAATATAATTATCCAAGGCAATTGTATCTGCAGCAGAAACAACAAAACTTGCAACAGTATTATTATAAACTTGATTACTGGAAGATAATTCAGAATATGTAGGAGCAGTATTATCAATTGTTACCTGCCATAAATCTCCTTGTGTATTGTGGGATGGAGTAGCTGCATCAAAAACACTTATTCCAGAAGCGGCAATTCCTGTAGTGCTTGCAGTAATACTAACATTCAACCTCCATGTGCTATTTTGCAATGCAGCTTTGCTTCCAGAATAAAAAGTCATATTTACCATGCCAGTATTATTCAGATAAGTAAGATTTGCCTGAACATAACTTATGCCAGCAGAAATATCTGGAGAATCTGTAACAGTTGCAGACAAAGTAATATTTTGTCCAGATCTAACGCTTGCTTGCCCGTTAGGATAAATAACAATCATATCATAAACAATTGGTTTTGTTCTGTCAATAGTATAATGCTTAACATCATTGGCATTATTGTTCTGCCCGTCATATGCTACAGCCCTTATATTATACCCTCCAGTATCATTGCTGAACAAAGCAGTATTCCAATTGCAAGTATAAGGCGAACTTGCATCAACACAAATAATTGTATAACTAACACTTGAATTGCTATACTGAAATGTAACATTCACAATTCCAGAGCTATCAGAAGCATTTGCTCTTAAAGTAACAATTCCATTAACAAAACTTGCGTTTACAGGCGACCACAAATTAATGCTTGGGGCGCTTGTATCACTAATTGTCAAAGGCAAATAATCTTTATTATAAGCGTTAATTGAATAAACAGCATCACAAATTCCATCAAGATTAATATCCTGGCAAGTTTGTGAAAAACCTGTTCCAGAGGATCTTGCCCAATAATTACCGCCAATATTATTTCCTCCAACAATATTTGTAGTTAATGTTTTTGTTGTATTTAATCTATTAATAAAGTTTGGGGTAGAACTCATAGACACAAGATTATTTGTAGTTGAATTAAAAATATTATTATAAATAAGATTATTGTTCCCGCTGATAATTCTCAAAGCATACGAGTTCGATCTTACGCTATTATTAATAATCTTATTTTCATCAGTGTTTGATGTTAAATCAAAACCTAAAGATCCGGTTGCAGTTGCAGATATATTATTTCCAACAAAAGAATTGTTTCTTGCTCCAGAATGCAGTCTAATTGCCTCTGAACTGGAATTTAAGAGATTAATATTATTCCAGCTTATATTATTATTTCTAGATCCGGACAAAAGATAAAGGCCATAACTTGAGCCGCCTTTAATAGTTACATTATTTTGCATAATTACATTGTGAATAGAATTTGTTGATAAAGATATTCCCCCTAAAACTGTTGAACCGTAAGTTGTTATATTATTTAATGTCAAATTATTTGCAATGCTTCCTGCGCCAAAAATAAATACTCCATAACTGCCAGTTCCGGAAGTGGAAATATTATTTTGGTACATCGTATTATTGCCAGAATTGCTTAAATAAACGCTATAAGTATCTTTTCCAGAAGTAAATAAGAAACTGTTGCTTAAGGTATTATTCTTATAATTAACTAAAAAAACATTGTAATTTCTTGCGCTTGAAGAAGTTGAACCATAAGTAATAATTTTATTATTGCTAAAACTTGAATTTATTCCATTCTGAAAATAAAGCGCATAGCTATTTGTTCTTGAATTGCTTCCCTGAGTAATATTGCAGTTCTGTAAATTAGTATGGTTGTATCCGTTGCTTGCTATAGCATACCCATTGGCTGACTGGGAATAATTTATTAATGTGCTATTGCAATTCAAGGAAATGCTGTTAGCAAGAATATTAAAGCATGTTCCAGATGAATTAACGCTGTTATTTAAAATATAAATTGTATTTGCAGAATTTAAATTCCCGCACTGATAAATATAAGTAATTGTAACTCCGTCTTCCAAAACCCCGAATCTTCCTGTAAATAAATTAGAAACATATCTTGCAACAGCCTGTATTCCGCCAATAAATCTCTGAGTAAAACTGGAAGAAGTCACATTTGTAGCAGTAACCACATCTGCCTTTGAGTCAACAGTATAACTTGAAGAAGTTCCGCTAAATGAAGATACTGATTCAGAATAATATATAATAGCAAATAAGAATAATATGCTTATAATTAAGCAGATAAAAAGTTTATTTCTCATTTTTCCTTCTTTTTAATTTTTTAATTATTATTTCATTATCTTCAATATCTAGAAAAAGCTCAACATCATCACTTGGTTTTAAGCCAAGATTTTCAAGCAGAGAATTCGGCAAAGCAACGCGATTAAGCTTCTGGATCTTCAAATCACCAAATTTAATCCTTTTCACCATCTTTTTATTTACTTTTATTCCGCTTAACTATTAATACTTTTTTAATACTTTATTTATACTAATATTAGTATTTAAATGTTATTATTGGCATGAATATGCCTTAATCCCAAGTTAATTAAAACCTCTTAATCCATAAAATATTAATATATCAAGCGAATAAATCATGTAAATTTTTCTCCTATTAAAAGGAAAATTTGATAAAGAAAATTATTACATTTAAAGGAGATGTCATAAGAAGAACCTTGGTTCTTTTTATAAAGGAAAGTTTGATAAATGGTTGCTGGATGCATAGAAACCCGCTGGAGGTTTTTATATTGGTTGCCCTTATTATTGCAGTATTTTCAAAACTATTCTGAAATCATACTATACCTTTGCCTAATTTAGATGAGAAAGTGTCTGATACTTCATTAATCATTAATTTCAATAATCTAATATTCTGTAAGTCACATACTTTAAACTAATTAAGACAAGCTATAATTTCCAATAAACTCTTCAATATTTTCCTTGCTAGAAGAGGTTTCTGATAGTTTTTTAGCAAGATTCTTAACCCATTTAACTCTATCTAATTCAATTTGCTCATTTAAAATAGTGCTATTATTATTTGAATAATCATAAGATTTTTCAAGCCAGTAATTTCCAAGCTGGAATCTTAAAATTAACCTGCCATTAACAACTTCTGATTTAGTTATTTTAACCTCGCTTGCTCTGGTAGCTGCTTTTAACTTAAATAATTCATCATCAGTCAAAACATAATCGCTTAAATTTTCAATAACAACTGAAACACTCTTTGTTATATTAGATGTAAGGTTACTAGTCATGTTTGTAGCCGCATTTTGCAGAGTTTGATTTTCTTCTGCCTCTCCTAAAGTTTCACTTTCAGATGTAGCAGTCTGTTCAGGAGTTTCAACGTTAAGATTAGTTGTTACAGATGTAATTTCTTCGCTGCCAGAGATCAAAGAAACTTTTAACCGCCCTTCTTGAGCAATTAAATTCAACGAAGATAGCTCAATCCCTAAAGTGTAAGCAGTTTCCCCAAGATATTCTTGTCCAAATCCATTTTGTTTTTCAGAATAATTTGTTATTACAGTTACAACCCCATTATTAAGAATTAAAGAAACCGTCTGCGATGAGGATATAATTTCAGCAGTTTCTCCTTCTGCGAGAGCATAAGTATAAGGAGTATTTTTTGATGTCTTGCCTTCAACTTCAACACTTAACTCTGCAACAACACCTCCTGTAATGCCTGCTGCTTCACTCTCCTTATTCTGTTTAGTTTCTGATTTTTCTTCTTTCTTTTCTTCACTTTTTCCTTCCTCTTCATTCTTGCTTTCACTTGCAGAACCTGATCCAGTATCTATTGTTTCCGTCGTTGTAGTTGCTTCGGTTTGTGTTTCTGTATTTGTTTCGCTTGTCGTTGTAGTCTCAGGAGAAGTTCCATTAGTTTCTCCTTTTTTTTCCTTATCCTTGTCTTTATCCTTTTCACTAATTTTATTTACTTTCATAGCAAAAGAAACTTCAGGATAAATTTCTTTCTCGCCAGCAACTCCAAAACCACTTCCCTCCCCGCTTAAAGATTTTCCTTCTGCATAAAACTTTCCATTAGTTGTCGAGCTAGAAACTAAATTAGAAAGCTGATAATCATAATCACTTTCCCCCATGCTAATTCTTACAACAGAATCAGCAGGAATTAATTCTCCTTTTTTCAAGCTTAATGACAAGCTTCCTTTCAAGGTTTCATTTGGAGTGTAACTGGTTTGTATGCTTAAAACCGCCTGGCCAGCAAGTCTTTTTTGCATATAATTAAAAACCAAAAAAGAAATAAAAATAATTGCAACTACTCCAATAATTATTGCCAATTTTTTTCTAATATCCTTCTTTTTATTTTCACTCTTATCATATTTCTCAAATTTGTATTTTTTCTTAACCATAATAAAAATTAATAAATTTAGCTTGTGGTCTCAACAATTGTAACTACATCACTCCAATTTATATCTCCGCTAACCTCAACATAAACAGAAATAACATCTCCGGCTTCATAACTTATTACTCCTTCTGACTGGATATCATAATCTTTCTTCTTGCTGTCAGAAGAGGAAATTGTATTGCTAAATCCTGTATCTTGCCCGTTCTTGATTATTTTAATATTAACCTTGCCATCTCCTCCTATTTTCATGCTTGTTGACAATCCCGTAATGCTGCCTGGCCTTAACATTACATAACCTATATCCTCGCTTGATCTCACTCCTGTAGCTGTATCAATATAACTTGAATCGCTAGAATTTTCATTGTAACCAAAATGCAAAAGCTGGATGTTATTTGTTTCTTTTTCTGTTTTCTTTAGCTCATTAGATGAAAATGTAACAACAAAAACTTTTTTATCAGTCTTATTATCAGCATAATTAACTTGATAAATGCCTATGTTATTTTTCTCAATTTTTTTAATATCCACCTCTTCTGGAAGATTATTCGGGTCTATTTGGGTTATATTCTTAATTTGTTCTTCCTTAATTCCTTCTTCATTAACAAAACCTTTTATATAATTGGAAATCTCGCCAGAAATATCAGAACTAGAAATACTCTGGGCAAAAACACCGGCTGTCACTAAAAAAATCATTCCTATTGCAAAAATCATCCCTTTTCTCATTTTAATCTTAACTAACATAAGATCAACCGCTTGTATTTGTTAAATTTGCTGCAGGTTGTTCTTGTTGCGGCGGTTCATATTTAACACATACTATCTGATTAGTTCCGTCAGTTAATCCAACAGATCCCTGTTGCTTCACTCCTTCAATAAGCGCGTTAATAGTTTGTTGTTGCACTTTTATCTGGGTATTTAGGAAAAAACTTTGTATTTTAGGCCCGATTAGCAATATATAAATCAAAGCCAAAGCCAATACAATAATAATAGCAATAGCAACAGCAAACTTTTTATCTTTTACCACTTTACCTCCTTTTATAGCATAATTTAGATTAATATATCTAAGTTTAAAAACTATTCGTTTATATAAAAATAGTTTTTAAAATACTATAAATATTACAGATATTTAGCTACCTAACCAATAAATAAAAAAATAGAGTTAATCAAAATGATGTGAACCCCTCTAGGTAGACACTTAGAATAGCTAATATACATTATTAATTTAAAACTAGTTTAACAAGCGAATAAATTATGTAAAAGTATTGCAGTATTTTCAAAACATTTAAAAGAAAAACTAATAAAGACAACTAATGTTTTCCTTTTTAAATTATCTCTCCAAAACCTATTAATCTCCAATGCCCCTTTATATTTCTGGCAATTCCTACATTATCTCCCTTGAACGGAACAACTGGAATATTCAACTCTAAATCCAAAATGCCCTCTTTAATTGTCTTTATTCTTCCGACACTTATTGAAGTATTAATGCTTAACATAAGCATTTCGCTTGGCTTGAAATCTTCAACAACAAATTGCTCTTCCATTCCAAGAACCTGCTTAAAATGCTGGGCCCTAATTTTTATATTATATGATATTACTGGCAATTTATTATTCAATCCGGCAACACAACCAGAAAGATTGTCTGCTTTGGTTAAAGTCATATCAAGCTCTGTTTCAATTGCCAAGCTTCCTCCAGGTCCTGCTGCACTAACTCTGTGATCTCCTCTTTGCAAAGAAACAATTTTTGTTTTAACAGTTTCATAAATTCTCTGATTTTTTTCAATAACATTTAATCCTGGCTTAATTTCAATTTCATCTCCCACTTTCAAAATTCCTTTCATCAAACTCCCACCTAAAACCCCTCCGTGCAATTCAGAAGCAGGAGTTCCTGGTTTGTTAATGTCAAAGCTTCTTGCAACAACAAAAACAGGATCAGAATTAATTTCTCTCTTTGGTACTTCAATTTCAGCAAGATACTTATAAACTTTATCAATATTTATTTTCTGTTGTGCAGAAACTGGAATTATTTCCGAGTTTTCAGCAATAGTGCCTTTAACAAATTCTTTTATTTCTTTATAATTTTTTATTGCTTGTTCTTTTGAAACAAGATCTATCTTGTTCTGGATAATTGCAATCTTTTTAACATTTTTTGCTTGAAGGGCAACTAAATGCTCTCGTGTTTGTGGCTTAATTCCTTCATTTGCAGCCACAACAAGAAGCGCAACATCAACTATTTCAGCTCCAGATAACATTGTTGCCATCAGCATCTCATGTCCTGGCACATCAACAAAAGTTATGTATCTATAAGGCTCGCCATTTTCAACCTCGTAGTTATTCCCAGACTTCCTTAAGATTATGTCAGAATAACCAAGTTTTATTGTAATTCCTCTTTTCAATTCTTCGGAATGTGTATCAGTAAACTTCCCGCTAAGCGCATAAAGAAGCGTTGTCTTGCCATGATCAATATGCCCCGCCATGCCGACATTTAATATCGGCAGTTTTGAAATATCAATACCGTTATTTGCTTTATTATCTTTATGATTATTTTTATTATCCTTTTCCATGAATTAACAAGAATTAGAGGTTTTTTAAAGGTGTTGATTTTGTTAAGTAAAATATCAAACTTGACATTTTATATAATCCCATATACCATTCAAAATGCCAAAATATAGTTAATATTTATTAATAATACTAATGCTCAATGTGAAAATCAGGCAAAATTATAGTATAGTTTCAAAATAAATTTAGTTAAGATATGAGATTTACTTTACACTTTTTCTCCACTACTTTTACTCTTCTCTTCTTTTTCCGCTTTCTCTTTTTTCTGATTCTGGTCTGGGAAGATTTCTTCTAAGGATTTTCCGCCTTTTTTAAGAACATTAAGGTTAATTTGGATAATATTGCTTGAAATTTCATTTCCCCTCACTGTTTTCTTTCTTCTGAAACCTTTATGAGGTGTTTTTCTCAAAAAAGGACCTTTTGTCAATAAAATTTTTTTTAATGTCAATCCAGAAACATCTTTCTTTCCAGGCAGGCCAGCTTTATCACTAGTTCCTTTTATCTCAAATTCATAGCCGGATAAATCTCCGCTTATATCTTTGCCACTAAGTTTTTCTCCGATTTTTTTTCCAATAAGATCTTCTGATTCAGTTTCAAGATGGAAAGTCTTTCCTTTTTCTGAAATATTTAATTTAAATGCCATTTTAATTAAGGTAAAAGAGTATTTTTAAACCTTTGTTTCACCAAAGAAAGTTACACACAACTTAGTTAAATAAATTGATTTATTTATCCATATCTTAATTATCATAAATAATACAATATTCTCAATCACTAACTTTAAACCAGGTAAATTTTTTCCTTAAATGAAAAAGTTCTATTATGTATTTTCAAAAAATATCCTTAAATTGCTAAATTTCAAAAATTTTTGAATTATCATATATTCTTCCCTTATTTTTTAGCTGGAGCTTCTTAATCTTAAGCTATTTATTATAAATAATTTATTTTATCCTTTCAGGATAATCAGAAATAATGCCATCAACCCCATAAGAAATCATCCTGGCAATATCTTCTTTATCATTAACAGTCCAGACAAAAACCTTCAATTCTTTCCTATGCGCTTCATCTACAAATTCTTTGTCAACTAATTTAAAATTTGGATGCAGGGAATAAAGAGGTAAATTCTTAGCTGAAAAATCTGGCATGAATTGTATTTTTGGCTTAAAATCATCAATATAAAAAATCCACCCTATCTTAACCTTTGGACATAGCTCATGAAATTTTTTCAAGGCTCTTTTATTAAAAGAGGAAACAAGAAAATCTTCATAACTCCACTTTTGATTCTCAACAAAATTTCTTATTGTTTCTGCAACAGGATCTGCAGCTTTTGTTCTTTTCAAATCAATATTAATAAGGGCTTTTCGGTCAACAAGATTTAAAATATCGTTTAGAGTGTTAATGTTATTCCCGTCATTAGTATAAAGTTTTTTTATCTCATCAAAAGCTTTTCTTGAAACCAGGCCCTTAGCATTAAATAATTTTTTAAAAGAAGAATCATGTAATAGTACTATCTCTCCAGTTCTACATACTCTTACATCTATTTCAATCATATCTACCCCAAGCTCAAGCGCTTTTTCAACTGAAAGAGCTGTATTTTCAAGGGCATGCCCGCATGCACCTCTATGTCCTATTTTTAATACCATCTCTTAGAACCTAAAAAAGTAGGCTATTTAAAGAGTATCATATCAAACTTTATTAAACAGAAGATTAAAATTCAAACTTAAAAATCACGTAAAATCATTGCAATACTTTTCTGAAATCATACCTCATCTTTACCTAACCTAAATGAGTAAGCTAAAAATATTTTATTAATCAATTAAACTTACCTAATTCATTGCATAAACCATGTAAAATTACTAAGATAGTCGCAAATTAATAAGTAACTAATATTATCTCTGATAAACTCTATCTAGATAAATTCTTTATTTGGTTAATATTTAAACTATTATTCAAAATAGATTCTTCCTCATCTTCAATATGTTTTCTAAGCTTGTTAATAAGCATTCGTCCGTCAGTATCAAGAGCAACCATGATTCTAATATCACTTCCAGAATTTATAGCATCGTTCAGCACTTTTTTATGTCCTCGCAATTCCTGATGCTCAAATAAAACTTTTTCAAATGGTAAAGAAGCTCCTTCATTTTTTAACCTTATAAAAAAGTCTTCTTCCTTTTTTTCATGCTCATTCCATAAATTATGAAGTTTTCGAAAAACATTGGTAATATGGGAGACATTAAGGGGCTCTTCATCCTCGCTCATAGACATTTCTAACTCTTCTAATTGCCTCTCCATTTGTCTGTGCTCTTCAAGCAATCTCTCAACAGAATTCATAAATATGAAACCAACGAACCATATATAAAGTTTATGCTTGTGGAAATAGTAAAAATCAGGTCATCACATAATAGGCATATTATAAGTTGAAAATCTTTCCCAAAGTGTTAGTAAATGATTTTTAAATTTTTTATTTTTTATTATAAAATTATGGTCGGTATTAGCCTCTTTAGAATTTAACCTTAGTTTTATATCCTTCCCGTCATCAAAATAAAATTTAAATGGATTATAATAAAGAGATTCATTAAAATGAATGTTATGTGGATAAAAAACATTATTCCTAAGAATTTCAGAAGAAACGGACAATAAACCAATAAAATCCGTATCACCCGTAATAAAAGCAGGGTTATGATCTCCAAACATAGAATAATAATAAAGTGCAGCCACAATTCTTTCGTCAGTATCAGATTCATGAATTTTATGTTCCCCGAATCTATTATCCTCTCTTTTTTTAAGATGAAAAACTTCGTTTAATAAATAAATCATTTCGCAAAGAGCTGTATACCGAGGGTCATCAGTTTCAAATAAATGCTCACTAAGTTTATCCGAAAACTGCTTGCTCAAATCAAGAAAAAATTTAATAGAAGATTTGGATTCGACGCTTTCTTTAATGAGTTTAAAGCTTGCCCCTCTTGGGTAAAGTGGTTTATTCTTAATTAATTTAGAAATTATTTTTCTAGCATCAAGAAACTCTCTGGATACTTCGGGAAGAATCGCAATTTCACACTCATTGCCATGGTCAAATAAAGGAATAAAATCATAAAGGAATTGTGAGTATTGGGCAAATATTTCAGAGTTGAAATCAATATAATACTTTGATTTATGAATTTCTTTAAGAAGCAAATGACCTGCGCCTGTTGGGGTAAAACAGCAATTATCTAAAAACAAATGATTTTCAATTTCTAGTATTCTTGAAATATCTGAAATTTTTCTATCCATTTCACAAGTATAAAATAAGTCTTTATAAAAATACCTATACTCTTACAAAAAGTTAAATGCCCCCACCGGGATTCGAACCCGGGTCTAAGCCTTTCTTCTTTTTTCCATTATAGGGAAATGTCCTCTCTCAAAAGGAGATGTCATAAGAAGAACCTTGGTTCTTTTTATCAACGAAAGGGCTTGATGCTTGGCCTCTACACCATAGGGGCATATTAAATAAATCAAAGAATAGTTTTTAAAATTACCTATTTAAATAATTATTGAATCTGAGAAAAAAATTGATAAACATTGTTAATTTAAAAATAACTAAAAACATAATAATTGAAAAAATCTCAAAATCTAAATCCTCTCACATAACTCCCTATGATTGGAGTCTCTTTCATTTCTCCAGAAAGGGAATAAACTAGTGCAAAAAACCATAACACGACGAGTATAACTGCTGCAATCCCGTAAATAATATTGCCAATAACTGGAATTATCGCTTTTAAAACTCCGCCAATAACAGCAACAACAACCCATGCAATAAACAAACCCAAAGACTGCTTTGCATAAAACATTACATATCTATTTTCTCTCTTGACAACAATTGCAAGAATAAAGCCGATTATAAGAAGCAACACTGAAAGAAATGCAAATAATTTTGAATTATCCTTATCTCCTTCTATAATCTCACTCTCTTTTTTTATTCTTCTTGGCATTTTTTATTAAAATAATTATATTATTTAAATTTATTCTTTTTATCTGTTTACTATTAAAAGGAGAGTTCGTAAAGGGAACCATTGCTATTAAAAGGAAAGTTTGATAAAGAAAACCTTTGGCACTTAAAAGGAAAGTTTGATAAAGAAAACCTTTGGCACTTAAAAGGAAAGTTTGATAAAGAAAACCATTGGTTGTCTTTATAGGAGATGTCATAAGAAGAACCATTGGTTCTTTTTATAAATGAGCCTGCGCGGATTTGAACCGCGGACCCCCGCCTCTCTTAGATTTTCTTTTCTATGAAAGGAGCATTCCAGTGTTAACACGCTGAAACACACTCATATAAGAGCGGTGCTCTAACCAGGCTGAGCTACAGGCTCGAGCTCATATTATTCTTCTATAAACCTTAATTTTAAAGTGTATTTAAAGTTTCTTAACATACAAATCAAAATAAGGATATTGATATTTTTAAGCAAAATGGTTATTACTAGATAGGATTGAATAAAACATAGATAGATTTTTAAACCCTTAATAATCTTTAAATCCAGCATGAAAAACAAATATATGGACAAAGAGGATGAAGATAATCCAGATAGAGATTCAGACGACGATGAAGACAATCCTGACAAAAACTGGGATGATGAAGAAGAGGACGAATGGGAAGAATCTTCAAAAGACAGGTATGATGAGTTTGGATAAGCTTAATTTGTTTTAATTTGTAAAAGTTAAGAGAGGGTTAATTCTTTTTTATTATTTTTTTTATCAATTTCACTAATTAAATTGCCTTCATCAATGATAAATGTCAAATTTTTTGTATTCCCAGGGATAATTAAATTATCAACTTTGATTATTTTACCCGCCCCTATATCTAAACTTCCAAGTTCATATGTGGCAACCCTCTCTGAATTAGCATAAATTGAAAAAGAAATATTTTTTGAACTAGATAAACCGCCGTTTAATATTTGGGCTTCAAATGTTAAATATCGATCTATCTTCGTCGCATTAATATCTCTAAAAAATAAATCAGGCAAAGACGGGTCTTTGTATAGTTCATTTACTTTACCAGTTATTTCTCCCCCAATTTCTTGATCGCATCGAGAAAAATTATACATAATTGATTTTTCATTAAGAGAATGTCTGAAACCAAGCACATGAAATATCTCGTGAACAGCAATAACCGGATAATTACATTCATTATCTCTGTAAAGCAAAATTGTTCCGTTAAGTATAACTCTGTATTCACTTGTATTTATAATGACTGACGGGCCTCCTTCACCTGCAATAAAATAATCAGCAAATTCGCTAGTAACCACGCTTTCCCGGTTGCAAGCAACGCTTATTTGCCCGTCTTTAGAAATTTCATTAAAATTTAAAATAGTTTTATTAGAAATTATCTCAAAAGCTAACCTAGCATCATTATTTTTCTCATCATCACAATCAGAAGCCAGGGAGTAAGATATATTCTTTGAAGAAAATCTCATATTTTCATAAAATAACATTCCCCCGGGATAAGACTCTTCACCAGAAATATTCAACAAATTATTTTCTACAATCCCGCGAATATTTTCCGAATCATTATTAGAAGAAATGTTAAATAATTCGGCTTTTCCCGGGAAAATAACTTTATATAAAAAAATACTGGTTATAACTAAAGCAACAACTAAAATAGATAAAACGATTATCTCCCATTTCATCAATAACCAAGAATTTTATTGTTTAAAAATTCTCTTAATTAAAGCCTTTGGCTTTAATCTATTTTTCTAGAATTCTTATATCATCATGCTAAATTTTTCCTATTAAAAGGAATGTTTGATAAAGAAAAACATTGGCACTTAAAAGGAGATGTCATAAGAAGAACCTTGGTTCTTTTTATTATTTACTATTGTAAGGATTCATAATATATTTTAAAAATAATGTAATATCTTTGCCTTATTTACTAGAGTAATTTACTAAGTTTATTAATTATCCTCTGGCTATTTAAATATTTTATAGATTACTTCAACGAGTCCCTTAAGTAATCAAAACCAGCTACAATACCAAGCAAACCTGTTGCAATAGCAGCAATTACTGTAAGCCAGAAATAAATAACATTATCAAACCTAAAAATAATTAATATAATTGCAATTGACTGGACAAATGTAACAACCTTGCCAATATACTTAACTTTATACGCGTCTGTATTCCTTATCATCCTTATTACTAATCCAGGAGTTCCAACAATTTCCCTTGATAAGCATGCTGCCAAAAGAAAAGCGAGATTTTGGTCAATAAAATAAAACTTATATAATAAAACAATAATTATTGGGATCATAAAAACTCTATCAATAACCTGATCAAGTCTTGCTCCAAGTTCTGATTTTTGATTTAATTTTCTTGCAAAAAATCCGTCAAACCAGTCTGTAACAGCAGCTATCATAAAAAGCACACCAACAAGAATAAAATTGCCCGGATAACCAAAAAGAATCAGATAAATAAGAATAAATGTAAATACCAGCCTTGAAAGAGTTAATGTATTCGGAACATTCCAAATAAAGTTATTTTTATTTTCTACTTTATTGGTTTTAACCCCTTTTTTAGCCATCTATAACTTAACAATTTATTATTTTTAAATCTTTACAGGTAAGATTTAAAAACTATACATAATAGCCTTATATATGCCTTGGTAGTTAAGTGGCTATAACACGACCCTGTCACGGTCGAGTCCCGAGTTCGATTCTCGGTCAGGGCGTTTACCCTCTACTTCTTATATATCAAATGTAAAGGGTAAGATTTATAAACCCATTACTCCTAGATAATTTATGGTATACATTTACAAAAAAATAGTTAGCGGAAAACCTTACTATTACTTAAGAGCTTCTAAAAGAAGCGGTAAAAGAATTATAACAAAAGATATTGCCTACTTGGGAAATTCTATAGAAGATGTAAGAAAAAGTCTGGAAAAAATTCCAGAATATAAAGAAGAAATAAGAAAGGCATACAGAACAATTAATCTTTTTCTTGAATCAAATTATTATCTTGAGAAAATAAAAAGTCAAAAACTGAAAAAAGATGAATTAATAAAAGATAAATTAGAAGAAATTGAAGCATGCAAATTCCATTACACAAGAGTATTTAATAAAAAGAATGAAAAAACTAAGCAGGAAATATTAAAAAATTTTGTTGTAGAATATACTTACAATACAGCCTCTATTGAAGGAAATACAATTAATTTAGAAGAAGCAAGAAATCTTCTTCAAGAAGGATTAACTCCAAAAGATAAGACATTAAGAGAGATTTATGATTTACAAAATTCAGAAAAAGTATTTTTTGAAATCCTAAAAACAAGGGAAGAAATAACACACCAGTTTATTATAAGAATACATGATAAATTAATAGAAAATATTGATCAGAGAAAAGGATATAGAACAGCAGATATTCGTGTAATTCGTTCAAATTTTGATGCAACTCCTGCCCCTTATGTAAAAACAGATATGGACTTATTGCTTAAGTGGTATGAAAAAAATAAGAATATTGCGCATCCTTTGGTTCTTGCAACTGTTTTTCACCACAAATTCGAGAAAATTCATCCTTTCATGGATGGAAATGGAAGAACAGGAAGAATGCTCTTAAACTATATTTTAATAAAAAACCATTATCCTCCAATGATTGTACATAAAAAAACAAGAAATGAATATTTAGACTCGCTCAGATCTGCAGATAAAAGTAAACTGACAAATTTTAAATTAGAAGAATATAAAAATTTAGTCCAATTTAACGCTCAAGAATTTATTAATACTTATTGGGATATTTTTCTTTAGATCTTTGTGACAAAAAAGTCTCTGGCTCAGTCAGGGCGGATTTATTTCTTTAAAGTAGTTACAAATAAAAAGATTTATAAAGTGTTCATAAGATTATAATAAATATAAGAAAATTGGTTTTGAAATGAAAGAAAACACTAAACAAAAAGGAAATATGGAAGCCTCATACCTAGCAAGACAAATAATGAAACAAGAATTAATCCGTCCTTGGTCTCAAAAACAGAGTAAACCTATTGCTTACAAGGGATTGAACGATTTATGGGAAATAAGATTCCATCCATGTTATCAATCTTTCCCAAATTCCGAACCTGAACTATTAACAAATATTCTTAAAATTAATATAGAAAGAATAGAGCTTGATAATTTTTTTGGCTTTCCTAGAGAGTTTAGAAAGTCATATAAAAATTTAGTACCATTCCATATACCTGATTTAGACGAACCATATCAAAAAGGATTACTAACCGATAAAATAATTGAAAGTAAACAAACACTATTAGAACAAAGGGCATTACTTAACCTTACTGATAAACCTCTAAGTGAAGATGAAAGGCACTATATTAGCGAAAATCAAGGAATCATGTCTTATCAAAAAGGTACTATGTTCCCAGTTGCACCATTGAAAGAGGGGATGCGAGTAAGAAGGGAGGATTCAGAGATTATGCTTCCTGTAGAAGAAGTTGAACAAATGTTTGCTGATAAACATGCGTATGTAATGTTTATAGTAGGAATCACCTTTCCTTATTTAGAACCTGGTACAGAAGCAGAAAGATTAGTCAAAGAAAATTGGTTAGACTATTATAGAAGCAAAGACTAAAATCTTTTCAAACATAAAGTAAACCTTCTATTCCCCGCACCACACAGTCAGGGCGGTTCTTAATATTGTTTTGCATTATAATAATTATTAAAAATAACTCAAACTATACTTAGTAATGGCAATCAAAGAAACCCTGGGAGAGATTGTTAATGGGGATGAAGAAGATTTAATAAGAGAAGAAATAGCAGAAGCAATGAATCCTCCTAGTGATGAAGAAGATATTTTTTTACAAAATTCTTCTTGTGATATTCTTGGAAATTTCAGAACAATAGCATTAAAAAGTTATAAAAAAGAAAGATTTTTAGAAGACATTCCTGAACTTATGTGGCCCCTTATAAATAGATCAGATACTTTAATAAAAGGTTATGAAAGAGTATATCATAAACTAAGAAAAGAGTATATAATTAAAATTGTGAAAGAATTAATTGAAGAAAATCCTGTTAGTTTAAGAAACTTTGAAAGGAAGTTATTATCCTTTTTTATATATCATGTTACGGGGCGTGGAAATAGTAATCAATCTCAAGAAGAGTTTTCTGATGCAGTTTTAAAATTTAGAATATTTGAACTGAATCTCGGTGATATCTACTATCTTTTCTCAAGAAAAAGATGTGGAGAAGGGGGGTATATCTTAGGAATAGCAGACAATGGTAAGATATATAGAAAAAGTATGAGAAAACCAAAAAGAATAAGCAATAAAGAAGACTTAAATAATGAAAAATTGCTTAATGAATATTTTGGATCACTTATTTCCCCATATAGAAGAATACATGCTCATGCATCAACATTTTTTTGTATGGATCCAGAAGTGGTATCAAAAATAGTTCCAGATAATCTTCTTTGGGCATTTGACAAATCAAGGCTTAATGAATTCTCTGATGAAAATGAAAAAGCAGGAGCAATCGGAATTGATATGTTAGAATCTGGGATAAGAAATAAGCATTTTTATAGTTCTCATCCTTATGAAGTAATTATTAATTCTAAAAATATCAAGAAAATGCGAGTAATCGATGTTCCACCAAAGGGCATTTATTTTTCAACCGAATTCAATGATGGATCTATAAGTATTGGAATATTAAGTGCTAAAAATGAAGAAGGAAAAATAGCTTGCCATACCTCAGATCACCATGCCAAATTAATACTCGGAAATTCCACCACAAAACTTGATACATTAGGATTAGTAGATATAGCAGGTTGTATTGCTAGAGATATGTTTGTTTGTGAAGAAAAAAATAAATTTTATTCAGAAACAAGGGTTAAAGGAACGGGAAGTAAGAAAAAAAGTCAAAAAACAGAAAGGGTTATTTGGCTACCCAGATTTAAAATAAACCTAATAGGAGGTAAAGACACATATGAGAATATATCTGCTAAGGTATCTTCATTAGCCCCTCATCACGTAAGCGGACATAAACATAGATTGCCAAGAGGCTATAACCCTGATCCAAATAAATTAGATCTTGCAAAAGAATTGGGAGTTCAGATCCCAGAAGGATATACTTATGTTAGGGAATATGACCATCCTGGCTCTGGAGAATTTGAAAGGCAATATAAAAGCAGGTCTGCACTTGAACTTTTATTCAGAGAATAAAATCATTTTCTCGCCTCATAAACATGCAGGGGAGGAATATTATTTAAAGCAAAATCCTTGGAAACATGCGGGAAAAAATCCTTGAGATACTTTTCAATTTTAGAAGATACCTGATAAACAAAAAATCCACCATCTTCATTTAAAATATCTCTGCTTCGTTTAATTAATTCAGTTACATCATCTTCACTCATAAAAGAAAAAGGAACTCCTGAAATAATATAATCAACTTTGCTAAGATTATTCACTTTTAATATATCTTGTACATTTTCAGCGCTGTCATACACAACAATTAACCTTGGATCATTTATTTTATTTAAATTTTCAACAAATTCTTTATTTGTCTCAATAATAATTATTTTGGAATCCTGATTCATCTTCTCCAGAAGGTATTTGGTAAAAACACCTGTTCCAGGACCATATTCAACAATTATCTTCTTTTCACTAAAATCAATTTTATTGCATATTTTTTCAACAATATGTTTTGATGTTTCACTGACTGAAGCCACATTTTTATCCTTAATAAACTCCTTAAAAACATTCGGCTTTTTCATTCTCAGTTTAAAATTAATAACTATTTATTATTTTCCAAAAAACAACAACAGGCCATATAAAAAAGTTAAGACTATTTAATCAATAAATATTAATATATCAAGCGAATAAATCATGTAAATTTTTCTCCTATTAAAAGGAAAATTTGATAAAGAAAATTATTACATTTAAAGGAGATGTCATAAGAAGAACCTTGGTTCTTTTTATAAAGGAAAGTTTGATAAGTGGTTGCTGGATGCATAGAAACCCGCTGGAGGTTTTTATTTTCATAAAGAAAACCATTGGCATCTAAAAGGAAGGGTTGATAAGGGTAAACCATTGGCATCTAAAAGGAAGGGTTGATAAGGGTAAACCATTGGTTGCCCTTATTATTGCAGTATTTTCAAAATATTTCTGAAATCATACAATATCCTTGCCTTATTTTAATGTGAAAGTTGCTTAAATCTTATCAGTTAATCTAAAGAGATTATTATCCACTTTAAAGAGACTTCACTAAATTTAAAAGCAGGGGAAAGATAATAATTAATTTTTTCCCATTGGAAAAACTTAAATAAAAGAGAATATTGATAAAATGATAAAAAAGGGGGCGGGAATGGATCAGAAAAAAGAGATGCAGACAACTATAATTGAAATAAAGAATAATCAGCAGGCTACAAAAGAGGAATTTCTCAGTATATTAAGGCTTGTTGCTCCAGGAACAAATTTAAGAGCAGCACTTAACGGAATTGTTGAGGCAAAAAAGGGCGGCTTAATGATTGTTGAAAATGAAATTGTGCATCAAGTTCTGGATGGAGGATTTAAAGTTAACTGCAGGTTCACTCCTCAAAGGCTTATAGAGCTTGCAAAAATGGACGGGGCAATAGTTCTATCAAATGATATGAAAAGAATAACTTATGCAAATGTAACTCTTGCTCCAGACAGCAGAATACCAACCAAAGAAACCGGAACTCGTCACAAAGCAGCTGAAAGAACTGCAAAAATGACAGGAACACTTGCAATAGCTGTTTCTGAAAGAAAAAACGAGATAAGCCTCTACTATAAGGACATCAAATACCATGTAAGAAGCACTGCAGAAATATTACGAAGAGCTACTGAAACACTTCAGATACTTGAAAAGCAAAGAGAATTATTTGATATTAATCTGACGAAGCTCAACCAAATGGAGTTAAATAATGACCTAAGCTTAAGGCAGGCGTGTAAGGTAATACAAAGAGGGAAAGCAATGGAAAAAATTCTTGAATCCCAGGAAAAAACGCTGATAGAGCTTGGAAACGAAGCAATACCATTGAAATTAAGAATTAAGGAACTAATGAAAGATGTTGAAAGAGAAATAGATTTTGTAATTAAAGAATACACAAAGCTTAATTTAAAAAAATCAGAAAATATTCTTGAAAGCCTGTCTTACGAAGAGCTTTTGGATACAGAAAATATAATGATTGCCCTGGCCCATAAAGAAGAGGCGGGTCTTGACTCGATAAAGGGCTGGAGATTGCTGTCAAAAACAAGTTTGGAAGAAAAAGATATAGCAAATCTAGTATCAAAATTCCAGAGTTTAAATAATATAATTAACGCAGAGTTGCATGAACATAAACAAATCCTTGGTGATGAAAAAGCAGGAACATTTGCCAAAGAACTTCAGAGATTCAGGAATTTGTAATTGTGAACCTCCCCATGCTAAGAAGACCGGGCATCTAGAAGCTATCTAAACATAATATTTAATCTTATTACTTATTTGAAAACATACCATAAGAAATTTTTCATGTGAAAAATTTAACCCTGATTTACATTCATCAACTTTAATTTATAGCTAAACTAGTCTCCATTATTTTATATTTTTACATGTTATGCTTTTTATCCCTAGGCAAGACCTTAAGGTATTTGAAAGAATAAAGCACTTAATCCAGCTTAAAAATTATCTAAAGATATTGCAGTAATTTAAAAATCATTTAAAGGAGGGGTTGATAAGGGTGAACCTTTAAATCATTTTTAAAAATCATTTAAAGGAGGGGTTGATAAGGGTGAACCTTTAAATCATTTATGATTTTTAAATCCATTAGGATTTTGGTGCCCTTTATACTATATTCTTGCCTAACTTTTATGAGAAAGCTTCAGATATTTGGTCAATTGATAAGTTTCATTTATTAAACTTAGGGAATTTTCAAAACTAATTATATAAATCCTGCTCTTTGGTAAGATTTATATAATCTAAAATATATTTCTTTGTATATATAGCCTGTAAGCAGGAAAATCTATAAAAAAGTGGTAGATATGAACGAAAGCCAAGAAAACCGAGAAAAAATACCTAAGAAAAAAAATGTTTTTCTAATGTTCATTTTGTCATTAATAACCATTATCGTTTATCCTCATGCTTGGTATATAAAAAGAGCCAATGAATTAAATAATCTAAGAACAGCAGCGAAATTCAATAAAGCCATACCAATAATTTCCCTAACATTATATCTGGCCCTTATAACGCTTGTAATCGTTTTGGCAATATTTACTCCAATAACCTCTCAAGGAATATCTGCAATAGACTGGAGCGATATCCCAATTGAATTCACAATAAATATCTCTTTAATTGTAATTATTTCAATAGCATTAGTTTTAATATGTTTGATTATGGCCTTTAAAACAAGAAAAATACTCAATGAAGTTCTTATAAATAAAGGCGAGAAAGTTAAAGTTTCTGGATTTTTTACACTTATCTTTAATTTTTTATACCTTCAATACGAAATGAACCGGATTATAAATGATAAAGAAAATAATAAAAGAAAGGGCCCATGGGCGATTTTTATTTTAATAATCTTAATAATTATTGCTTCAATTGTAACAATTATTACATTGGTTCCAGACTTTCTAGATAGATTATTTCCTTCTGGTTAATATTTAAATAGGAATATAAAATAATAAATAATCTAAAATTAAATTAAATAATCGATAAATCGGGCATAAATTTTCCTTTAAAAAGGAAAGTTTGATAAAGAAAACCTTGGTTCATCTAAAAGGAAAGTTTGATAAAGAAAACCTTGGTTCATCTAAAAGGAAAGTTTGATAAAGAAAACCATTGGTTGTCTTTATTATTTATTATATATTTTCAAAAAGTTCTTAAATCTCCACAATATCTTTCCCTATCTTATATGGGTAAATTTCTGGTTTTATTTATTTTTCTAAAAATATTCATTATGATAGATAATAAAATATATTTTCCAGCAAAACAATCTTCTTAAACTCTTAAATCAACCAGTTTTATGGAAAGGAGGGAATTTTTAATTTTTAGCGCTTTATCTTTAGGCATTCCTTTATTTTCCAATGCAGATGAATCTATTGAACCAAGTGAACTAACATTAAAACAAAAAATAATTGTCAATCTTCCAACTTACTCTCTAAAATTATATGAAGATAATGAATTAAAAGAAGAATATCCGTGCAGAATAGGAAAACCAAGAACTCCTACACTTATTGGAAAAGGCAAGATAATAGAAAAAAAACCGCAAGTAATTTTTAGGTATCTTTCAGGAGAAAGAAAAGGAAGAGTAATAAGATATAGCTATTTAGATCCTGAGAAAAGAACAATAAAAATGCCATATAGGGATATGAGGGGCCTAGGTTTTGAGATAAATGGAATAATGAATGGAGCTGTGATACATTCAACAACAGATTACTGGACAATAGGAACTGCAAGGTCTCATGGCTGTATAGGCGTCAAAATCGATGACATGTTAAAGCTATACGAAGCAGTTCATGATGGCCCTCTTCCTGAATTTGAAACTACTTATCAAACATTATTTTTTGACAAAGAAAAAGGAGATTTAACAATTTGGTGCGATATTTACAATAAAGGAACAAATAATGCAAAATCCCTGGTAGAAATATTAAATGAAAATTTAGCTAATGCAGAAATAAAAAATCATGAAAAAATCAGTGAAAAACTAAAAGAAATAGATAAACAGCTAAAGGCAGGCAATAGCGAGATACAAAAAATCATTGATCAAGGAAAAGATCCAAAAGATATCTTAAATAAACTGCATACAAGCTTTCCATTAGAAAAATTATTATCAGAGTAAATAAATATTTATAAACTAAGAAAAAACCTGTTTCTATTAATCCTAACATGAAAATAAAAAGAGTAATCGGAAATTTATTGTTAAGTGGCTCTATAATTTTTTCAAGTCCAGGGTATAGCCAGGAAAAAGAAAGCCACTCAAATATTATAAAGAAAGCTATAGAAACACAAGTAATAGAGGATATTGAAAATAATCCCTCTTTTGTAAAGAATAAAGCTTACAGCGTATTCGGGGGAAAATATTATCTCCCAAATATAGACTATCCCATATCTTCTGAAGACTTTCAACACTCCGCACTCCAAAATTTAAACATGCCTCTGAAAAAAGAATCTGCAAAAAACAAGGGGGCTGATGAGACAGGCTGGGTTCCAATACCATTGTCAAAAGACCATATTTACTTCAGGGCAGAATATCATGTTAAGGATTTTGATTTTAATCTTGAAGACTCAATAAAACAATCTCTTGAACACTATTCAGAATTAAAAGTAAGAAAAGTTTATACCGATGAAGAATTAAAAACCATTCTTGAAAGAAGCAAAGTGCATATTGTTTTATTTCCTATGGATCAATTTGAGCTTCGCTACCATCCTGGAAGCTCTCTGCTCATTCATGAAAACGGAGACCATCTTGGAGGAGGATTAAAAAGCCCAAGAGGAGATGTAAAATTAAAGCAGGAATACACAAGAGTCAAAAAAGAAGATTTAGAAAAATTAGTCGGAGTTTTTAATGGAACATACCACAATGAGGACACTATAAAAATTGTTGACGGGAAAAAAAGGCGGGCAGGATTAATTGTTGATGGAGAAATTATTGATAAGCCAATAGAAGATATAGCAACTATAGCTTTTTATCAAGACGGCTCGTTTAAAATAGATAATTTTAATTCCCTTCCAGATAAGGAAAAAATTCAATTTTTAAGGCAGAATGAATATCTCCTGCTTCATAACGGAGAGATTGTTGAAAATGGGGCATATCCAAGAATATGGAACAGGTATAATGATGAAATATTAAGAAGTTACATAGCAACAACAAAAGATGAAAAAAATTTTGCATATGTTTGGACAACATTTTGCCCGACAGCAATTTTCGCTCAAGCAATGCAGAAAATAGGGTTAAAAGAATTAATGATGATTGACATACATCCGGTAATTGCCGCAATTCTTGCTTCTCCAAGAAACACCCAAGAGGATAACCAAGTTACATTTAGCAGGGAAAGCTCATATAATTTCGTGCCAGACGAGGCAAAGGTGATTAACTGGGTTACAAGAACAATTGCAACAAAAATTAAAGGCCCAATTCAATGGGATCATTATGCAGCAGTAGAAGGCGGAATTGCCCATGATTTTTTTTCAATATCTCAAAAATAAAACATTCTATTTTTCTTACCATTTTTTTATGGTGCAGATGTTGCCGGTATAAGCTCATAATTTTCAAGAACATATTTTATTGTCTCGCCATGTATCCCGGGATATTTTTCATCAACATATTCATATAATCTTGATTTCACTCCACTAGCATCATATCCCGAGCCAGGCATTAAATCAAGCATACCAAATATATCTCCGGCAATATAATCTCCTCCAACAAGTCTTGAAAAATCTTTAAAATTAACTGGCCTATTCATATCCCTTGCCATTTCATCAATAGAATTATATCTCTGATCATTAATCTGTTCTATTATCTTTTTATTAGCATGAATCTGACCCAGAGTAACACCTGTTAGGCCTGTTAAGAAACATATTCCTATAAACACTGTCGAAAGACTATTTTGTTTAATATTATCCATGCCATATTTCATCTTTATGCGCTTTATAAATATTTGTTTACTATAAATAACATATAATCCCCTGAACACTGTGCTCACACCAGACATATGTCCTACCCCTAAATTAACTTACTAAAATCAAAATAAACTTGACTCGGACATTTATTTTCTAAACTTGTGTGAGGTCTAAAATGATTGTATCTCATACGAAACAATTCTGCATCTTTGTTG
>JACPLR010000016.1 GCA_016186425.1 Candidatus Pacearchaeota archaeon
ATAACAAAACTTTCTAAAAATAAGATTATTTCAGTAAGAGAAGGCAGATGCCAAAGGCTAAAATTTAATGATTACTTTATTTTCAAACAAAAAGCTGTAGATTCTTTAGTTGTTATAGATTTATTATCTGTTCCAATAGATAATCCTGAAATAAAGAAATTAACGCTTATTGTTTCTGATAGTGATTTTGTGCCTGTAATAGAAAGGTTAGCTGAATTAAATATAAAAGTAATTCTTTATACTTATTATGAAAAAGGCAGAGATGCAAAATTTTCCACTTCCAATGAATTAATTAAATCTGTTCATAAATATATTTTATTATCAAAACAAGACTTTGAAAATGCCCTTTTAGATGAAATTAAAAATACTGAAATAAGTAGCGAAAATAATAAAACTTAAGTTTAAAAACCTAAAAACATAAAATGGAATATAAAATAAGAGGAATAAAAAATGTCGACTGAACAAGAAAGAGGAGAATATAGTGCAAAGTCTATTAAAGTGCTTGAAGGTTTGGAAGCAGTAAAAAGGAGACCTGCCATGTATATAGGAAGCACTGGAAAGGATGGCCTGCATCACTGTTTTTACGAAGTAATTGATAATTCTATTGATGAAGTGCAAGCTGGAGTGGCTACACTTATTGAAGTTATAATTAACAAAGATGGCAGCTTGACTGTTATTGACAATGGGAGAGGTATTCCGGTTGATAAGCACGAGTCTGGAAAGTCTGCTTTGGAAATTGTTATGACAAAGCTTCATGCTGGAGGGAAGTTTGAATCAAAAGCATATCAGATTTCAGGAGGGTTGCATGGAGTGGGAGTAAGCTGTGTAAATGCTTTATCTATTAAGTTAATTGTACAAGTTAGAAGAGATGGGAAGATTTACGAGCAGACTTATAAAAGAGGCGAGCCACAGAGTGCTGTAAAGGTTGTAGGAAGCGTTGAGAAAGGAGAAACAGGCACAACTGTAACTTTCTGGCCTGATGAAGAAATATTTTCAACAACTAATTTTGATTTTAGCATTTTAACAGCCAGAGTTAGAGAGCTGGCATTTTTGAATCCGAACGCTAAGATTATTGTTAGAGATGAAAGAACTGAGAAAAAACTGAAAGAAGAATTTCATTATGATGGCGGATTAGTAGAGTTTGTCAAATGGGTAAATCGTTCAAAATCAGCTATTCACAAGCCTATTTATTTTCAGAAAAAAACAGATCCCACAATTATTGAAGTAGCTGTTCAGTATGTTGATGGGTATCAGGATAATATTTTTGGTTTTGTCAATACAATTAATACTGTTGAAGGCGGAACTCATATTTCGGGATTTAAAACAGCTTTAACAAGGGCTATAAATGATTATGCTGAAAAGAAAGGCTTGTTGAAGAATGAAAAATTAAATGGAGATGATATTAGAGAAGGATTAACAGCAATTGTTAGTTTAAGAATGAAGGAACCGCAGTTTGAAGGACAGACTAAAACAAAGCTTGGAAATTCTGAAGTTAAAGGTTATGTTGATTCAATGGCAAGTGTTGCATTGACAGAATTTTTTGAAGAAAATCCCGATATTGCAAATAAAATTATAAATAAATGCGTTTCAGCTGCAAAAGCAAGAGAGGCTGCAAAAAAAGCAAGAGATTTAGTCAGGAGAAAATCTATTGGAGGTTTTTCAGGTTTGCCTGGAAAATTAGCAGACTGCTCTTCTAAAAAAGTTGAGACTACTGAATTATATATAGTGGAAGGAAATTCAGCAGGAGGCTGTTTTTCTGGAGACACAAAAGTGGCTCTTGCTGATGGAAGAAATCTTTCATTTAAACAACTTGCTGAAGAAAATAAAGCTGGAAAGAAAAATTTCTGCTATACTATTAAAGAAGATGGTACTTTTGGAGTTGAAGAAATAAAACATCCTAGAATTACTAAACAAAATGCCGAAGTTATAAAAATAACTTTAGACAATAATCAGGAGATAATATGCACTCCTGATCATAATTTTATGTTAAGAGATGGAAATTATAAAGAAGCACAAAATCTTACTACTAATGATTCATTGATGCCTTTGTATAAACGAATTTCAAAAATTGGCGGAAAAATAACAATTGATGGTTATGAAATGGTTCATGATCCTATTAAAAGATGGATATTTACCCATATGCTTGCTGATGAGTATAACTTAAAAAAAGACGTTTATTCTCTGGAACAGGGTGAAGCAAGGCACCATATTGATTTTAATAAATTAAATAATAATCCTACAAATATAATAAGATTATCAAAAGAAAATCACATGATTTTACATACTCAACATTTAGATAAAACATTACATAGACAAGATGTTAAAGAAAAAGCTGCACTCGCGCATCAAAATGAGGAATATCGAAATAGAATGAAACAATGGGCTGAAAATCCTGAAGTAAAAGCTATTATGTCTAAGAATGCCAAGCAGTTATGGGAAAATCAAGATTATAAAGAATATATGGGACAAAAATTCTTAGAATTTTACAATTCAAATGAAGAATACAGGAATAAAAATAATAAAATTTTGAATGCAAATCAAAAAGAATACTGGTCGAATATTGAAAATAGAAAAAAGGCTTCTGAAAAAGTTAAGAAATTTTTTGAAGAAAATCCAGATGCTAAAGAGTATTTATCTAGTTTGGCAAAAGAGCAGTGGAAAGATGAAGTTTTGCTGGTATGGAGAAGACAAAAAACTAAAGAACAATGGACTCCCGAATTTAGGAAAAAAAGAATGGAGTCTTATAATCAAACTTATTATAATAAAACAATTAAATTAATGAAAGAAAATATTGCAAACAATGGTAATTTAAATGATTTTGATAAGATAAGAGTTGAAAAAAGAGATAAGAGCATATTAAGCATGAAAGAATTCTGTTTTAGATTTTTTAACAATGATTATGAAAGAATGATTGAAGCAATTAATCATTATAACCATAAAATAAAGAGAATTGAAAGATTAAATGAAAAAATAGATGTTTACGATATTGAAATTCCTAATACTCATAATTTTGCTTTAGCATCTGGAGTATTTGTGCATAATAGCGCGAAAATGGCAAGAGACAAGGAATTTCAGGCAATTCTTCCATTGAAAGGAAAGCCATTAAATGTTGAAAAAGCAGCTCCTGTAAAAGTTTTAAGTTCTGAAGAAATTGTTAATTTAATTACAGCTATTGGTACTGGAATAAAAGAGAATTTTGATATTTCTAAATTAAGATACAGCAAAATAATCGTAATGAGTGATGCAGATGTTGACGGCCAGCATATTAGAACATTGTTATTAACATTTTTCTACAGATATGTTTCTGAATTAATTGATAATGGAAATATCTTTGTTGCAATGTCTCCTTTATACAGAATAAGATTCAAGGGAAAGGATACTTATGTTTATAGTGATGAGGAGTTGGAAAAGGAAATGAAAAAAATTGATGGGAAGGCCGATGTTCAGAGGTTTAAGGGATTGGGAGAAATGAATCCACAGCAGTTATGGGATACAACAATGGATCCTAAAAAAAGAATTTTGAAAAAAATTACAATTGATGATGCTGTAAGAGCTGATGAGATATTTTCAATGCTGATGGGAGATGTTGTTGGCCCAAGAAGAAAATTCATTGAGAAGAATGCCAATATTGCGGAGATTGATATATGATAAATGACACCAATGGTTTCTTTTATGAAGCTTCCTTTTAGGTGCTAAACAAGATAATAAATAAAATAAAAATAAGAGAAAATGGAAACCAAAACTCAAATAGATATTGAAAGAGAAATAAAAGCTTTAATAGCTGAAAGATTTGAATTCGGATTGGAAAAGGTTACAGATGAAACTTCCTTAATAACTCTTGGACTTGATTCTTTAGATACTTATGAATTAATATTAACTTTAGAAGAGGAGTATGGAATTGAAATAAAAGCTTATGATAAAATAAAAAATGTTGGCCAACTTATAACTTCTATTGAAGGAGAATATGTTAAAATTCGTGGAGGAGAAAAATGACAAAAAAAACAGAAGAAGATGAAGAGATAGTAGAAGAAAATAATGATGATGAGAATGGAGAAAGTGTTTTAACTGAAAATAGTAATGGAAACGGGGAAGAAAGTGAAGATGATGTTGAAACTCTTGAAAAACAGGAAATTAATTTAAAGGATTTGGGAGAAGAAAGAGTTGTTAATACAGAGATTTCCGGCGAGATGCAGAAAGCTTATATTGATTACGCAATGTCTGTTATTGTTTCAAGGGCTTTGCCAGCTGTTGAAGATGGCTTGAAGCCTGTTCACAGAAGAATTCTTTATGCAATGCATCAAATGGGTCTTGATAAAGGGCCTACAAAAAAATCAGCTAGAATTGTTGGAGAGATTATGGGTAAGTATCATCCTCACGGAGACATGGCTATTTATGATTCTTTGGTTAGAATGGCTCAGGATTTTTCATTAAGATATCCTTTAATACACGGACAGGGAAATTTTGGAAGTATAGATGCAGATGAAGCTGCAGCAATGAGGTATACAGAAGCTAAATTAAATAAAATTGCTCTGGAATTATTGCAGGATATTGATAAGGAGACAGTTCCTTTTATTCCTAATTTTGATAATTCTCTTCAGGAGCCTGTTGTCTTGCCAGGAAAGCTTCCAAATTTGCTAATTAACGGAAGCCAGGGAATTGCAGTTGGCATGACTACAAATATTCCTCCGCATAATTTAAATGAAGTTTGTGATGCAATTATTTCCTGCATTGACAAGCCTGAAATTGAAATAAAAGATTTAATGGAAAGTGTTAAAGGCCCGGATTTTCCAACAGGAGGAACAGTTGTCGGTGATGAACTCTTTAAATTATATTCAACAGGAAGAGGAGGGATGACTGTAAGAGGAAAAATAAAAACCGAATCAACAAAAAACAAGGAGCTTGTTGTTATTGAAGAAATTCCTTATATGGTTAATAAAAGCGAAATGATTAAACAAATTGCTGAACTGGCCAGAGATAAAAAACTTATTGATATCAGCGATATTCGTGACGAGTCTGCTAAAGGAAAAATAAGAATTGTTGTTGAGCTAAAAAAAGGAACTGACCCTAAATTTACCATAAATAGATTATATAAGTCAACTAACCTGCAAACCAGGTTTAATGCAGTATTGGTTGCACTTGTTAATGGAGTTCCTAGAACTCTTAATTTAAAACAGATTATTGAAGCTTATATTGATTTCAGAAGGAAGATTATAAGAAGAAAATCAGAATTTGACCTTAAGAAATCAGAAGACAGGCTGCATATTGTTCTTGGCTTATTAATAGCCCAAAAACAAATTGACAAGATTATTGAAACAATAAAGAAATCAAAAAATTCCCAGGAAGCTAGCGAGAATTTACAGAAAAAGTTTGACCTTTCAAAAAAACAGGCAGAGGCTATTTTAGAAATTACTTTAAGGCAATTAACTGCTTTGGAAAGAGAGAGACTTGAGAAAGAAAAAATAGATCTTCTTGAATTAATTGACAAACTTAAGAAAATACTTGCTGATGAAAAAGAAATTTATAAGATAATCAAGAAAGAGCTTAATGATTTGAAAAATAATTATGGGGATGACAGAAGGACAAAAGTGATTAAAAGTGTGCAGGAAATCCAGGAAAAAGACCTTGTTTTGAAGCAGGATGTTGTGATAACAATAACTGAGAAAGGGTATATTAAAAGAATGCCTAATAAAGCTTATCACGAGCAGAGGCGTGGAGGAAAAGGCATGATTGGCACAGAACTTGCCAGTGATGATTTTGTCAAGCAGACAATTACATGCTCAACACATGATTACTTATTGTTATTTACTAAAAGAGGAAGAATGTTCTGGATGAAGGCTTATACAGCTCCTGAAACACAAAGATACGGAAAAGGCCAGGCAATAATTAATTTGCTTAATATTAAAGATGATGTAATTTCAAGCGTCATGCCTGTGAAAGAATTTTTAGGATATATTTTTATGGTTAGCGAAAAAGGAATGGTTAAAAAAATTAGATTAGACATGTTTTCAAAGCCTAGAAATACTGGAATAAGAATAATTAATCTTCCTAGTGATAATTCTGATTCAGTTATAGATGTCAAAAAAATAGTTGACAAGCAGGAAGTAATGATGATGACTAAGAAAGGCCAGGCAATAAGATTTAATTCAGATGAGATAAGAAGCATGGGAAGGGCAAGTTACGGAGTTACCGGAATAAAACTTGACCATAATGATAGTGTTGTAAGCATGGAAATTGTGCCAATGGAAAAAAGCAATGACACTATTTTAACAGTTACTGAAAAAGGTTACGGAAAAAGAAGCGAGATTGATGATTATAGATTAACAGGCAGGGCTGGAAAAGGAGTTATAAATCTGAAAGTTACTGAAAAAACAGGAAATGTTGTAAGCACAATTGCTGTTACAAGCAAGGATACAATTGTTGTAACAACTAAAAAAGGAATTGTTATAAGAACCAGCACAAAAAACCTAAGAGTAATGGGCAGGGCAACTCAAGGCGTCAGAATAATTAATCTCAAGCCAGGAGACGGTGTTGTTGATATTGCCAAGCTGGAAGAAACTGACGAGATTTTTGAAGGTGGAGAGAAGGGAGAATAATATATCACAATAATACTTTTAAACCAGTTTCTTTTAGTGAATTAATGTCAAAAAGTGAAGAAGAGAAAAATTATTTTTTTGGAATATCAAAATTAAGAGCTTTTTATGCAAGTGGAGAAGATACTTCTGAATGGGGAACTGATTGGAGTTACGAAGTGTTTTTATTAAATAAGCAATCTAATTCTGTTTCACACTCTCCTCATTTTTTTATTTCTTTGAATAATATTTTTTTAGATGATGCTGCTAAAAAGATTTATAATTACTGGAAAAGTCATAAAGATAAAGTTAATTTAGCTGTAATTCCTTATAATTCCTCTATAAATTCTGGAAATGAAATTGGGATTTATTTAGGCAGAGGATATGGAATTCCTAATTTTCAAATAGGTCAGGTAAGTGATGAAGAGCTTAGAAGATTGGGGGTATTTATTTTAGATTTACAAAAGGAAGAAGAAAAATCAGAAACTCTTGAAACACTTGCTCAATCTAGATAAAAATGGTTAATATTCGTTCTAAATTTTTTATTATTTCTAAAACCGAAAAGCTTAAATAAGTAAATATACTTATTTTACTTAGGAGTAAAAATGACAAATATGACTTTAGCTGTGCCTGAAGAGCTGCACAAAATTATGAGGAAACACAGGGAAATGAAGTGGAGCGAGATAGCAAGGCAGGCATTATGGATGCAGGCAAGAAAGCTTGAGATGATGGATAAAATATTATCAAAAAGCAAACTTAAAGAAGAGGATGCTTTAGATATAGGAAGAAAAGTTAACAAGGGAATTGCAAGAAGACACGCTTTATAAAATGAAAATTATTATAGACAGCAATAGAGTAATTGCTGCTCTGATAAAAGATAGCACCACAAGAGCTATTTTATTCAATAAAACATTTCAATTCTTTGCACCGAGCTATATAAAAAGCGAGATAGCTAAATATAAACAAGAAATTATAAATAAGGCAGGCATAAATTCTAAAGAATTTGATGCTTTAATTTCTATGATTTTTGAATGTATAACAATTATTCCTCAAGAAAAGTATAGTAGTATTATAGATAAGGTTAAGGATAAAACTAGCGATGTTAATGATTTTCCATATTTTGCTGTTTGCTTATTGATTAATGCAGGCGGAATATGGACTCATGATCCGCATTTTTATAAACAAAATAATTATAAGATTTTTACAAATATGGATATGTTAAGAATTATTGAGGAAGGTGGAGAGAAGGGGGAATAAATCTGAAATCATACCATATTTTTACCTAATTTATTGCTAGAACTACTTAGTTTATTAGATTATTTTATACTCTTTTTATATTCTATTAGTAATGGAAATAATATGGCTTATATTTCCATTTCCAATGGAAATGTTAACAAGGGAATTGCAAAAAGACACAAAAAACATGAGTGAAAGCAACATTTATATAATAGATTCATTTATACTTAATATGCCCAAAACAACACAAGAATTAAACTACAATTTTTTTATGGAATCTGATGTAAGCCAATATATAGGAGAGTGGATTGCCATATGTGAAAATAAAATTGTATCTCACGGAAAAGATATTAAAGAGGTAGCAAAAATAGCTAAAGCTTTATGTCCTGGAAAGAAAATAATGTTTGCAAGAGTTCCGGATAATGAAGCTATGATTTTCTGATCTGTTTATTCTTCTTAATATCCTATAGTCTTGTTATAAGGAGATAAAACTATAATGTGTGAAAATATAAAATAGTAAAAAGCGGTTAGCTATAGATTAAATGTTGATGAATATAAATAAGGTTAAATTTTTCTAAATGAAAAATTTCTTATGATATATTTTCAAATAAATAATAAATTAAAGATTAAGTTTTGTTAATTCTTATATATCATATACTATTGCCATAGGGAGGTTCACACTCTTTTTTTATATTAATTCTGCCGCAAGTTTTAAATATAAGTAGTATTCTAAATACAATTAGGCCTCCATAAAGAATATATATAAGTTATGCATTAAAATATAAGGTTTTTAGTGACTTTTATTAAAATGACAGATAAAATAACAACTTTAGTTGATCCAAGAGCTGAAACAATAGAGTTAAATGCTGATTCTGATAGAGAGTTCTTTTTAGTTCATGGTTACACTGGCAGCCCCACTGATTTTAATGGATTAGGAAAGTATCTTCATGAAAGGTTTAATGCAAATGTCAAAATTATCAGGCTTTTAGGTCATGGAGAAAACATAAATTCGCTTAACAATTTGGGTTACGAGGATTTTTTAAAACAGGTTGAGGAAGAGTTTCTAAAAGACTTAGAAAAAGGCAGGCAAATTGTTGTCGGTGGCTACAGCTTTGGAAGTTATCCTACATTGTATCTAGCTTCAAAATATCCGGTTAGCGGTGTTTTCAATGTTATGATTCCGTATGAATTAAAGTTTCCTTTTAATCTAAGAGTTGCGAATCTTGCATGGGTTTTTGGCAGCCATTGGAGCAAGAGGTATAAAATAAAATTAAGCCCTAAAGATCCTTATTTTTATTATGATGAACTTCATGTCAATGCAATGAAAATACTACGGAAAGCAAAAAGACACATTGATTCTTTACTTCATAAAATTAATTCTCCTATATTAATGGTTCATACAAAAGGAGATATTTTTGCAAAACATGATAGCATTAAACTTATCGCAGAAAAAGTTAATTCAGATATAAAAAAATTGATTATATTTAATGTTAACAAGCATGATATTCTTTTTCATAAAGTAAAAGATAAGCTGTTTAGCGAGATAGGCAATTTTTTTGAGAAAAACACTATTTTTGGCAGTGATGAAATTGAGAGTTTTAGGGGCAAGGCAAGGAGAATGAGAAAGAAATTGCTTGCGGGTTAGCTTATTTTAAAAGAGCATTTTTTATGGTATTTTGAAAATACTGCAATAATTTTACCTGATTTATTCAATGAATTATGTAAGTTTAATTTATTCTTCTTAATACCTTATAGTCTTGCTATGTGGATAAAACCATAAAAATGTGTAAATATAGAATAATAGAGAGTAGTTGAACTATTAATGAATTTAAAACAAGGCTAAATTTTCTCAAGATGAAAATTTAATATTGTATGTTTTAAAATAAGTAATAAAATTGAATATAAATTTTAGATAATTCTTAGATGCCATATGGTTTTGCTATAGGAAGGTTTATTATTTTGCATATTTCTAAATAAATAAGAGAATTGTCTTTTGTTTTAATTAATTTTTAATTAATCAGATGTTGGAGTGTAACATCTACTAACAAATTCTTCTCTTGTTAATTCTTTTTCTCTATATTCTGGAGTTACTCCGCTATACAAATTCCCTGCAACAGGATTATAATCTCCAGTAAATGTAGGTTCAGCAGCCATTTTTCAAAAATTTAGATTTAGAATGATATGACCACTGCCTTAAGCAATTAAGCCCAGGACAATGGAAATGAGAATAAAGACCAAGCTAGATAAAATAATGCTTAATTTATTATTCCCTATTTTATTCATGCTTATTTTAATAAGAAGTTATTTATATAGTTTTCTGTTATGTTTTTTATGAATACAATAACTCTATCCAATTATTTTCTTGAAGAGTTTTTTGAAAATATTTTGAAATCATACCATATCCTTGCCTAATTTATTATAAGTAATGAGCTATGATAATCATTAAATTAATAACTTAAGATGTATAAATAAGGTAAAATTATTGTAATATTTTCAGAACAATTTTTAAAACCTATTTCTTTTTAGCTTTATTTGGTTTTATCTCTTTAAAACCAGTATATTTCCATAAAACTTTTGGTATTTTAATACTGCCATCTTTTTGCTGGAAATTATCTACAATACAAGCCATCATTCTTTCTGTTGCAATAGCTGTGTTATTTAACGTGTGGAGAAAATTTAATTCATTTTTATTTTGATATCTTGTGTTTGATCTTCTTGCTTGATAATCCAAGCAGTTTGAGCATGAAGCTAGTTCTCTATAAGCGTTCTGGCTTGGAAACCATCCCTCTAAATCAATTGTTTTTGTAGGAACCCTTCCAGTATCTCCTGAAGCAAGAACAATTGTTCTAAATGGTATTCCCAATAACTTAAACATGCCTATAGTGTTATTCAAGATTAAATCAAATTCTTTCCATGAATCTTTCGGATTGCAGAAAACAAACTGCTCCACTTTTTCAAATTGATGGGTTCTGAAAATTCCTTTCGTGTCTTTTCCGTGAGCTCCCGCTTCTTTTCTGAAACATGGGGAAATTCCGGCAAGCCTTATTGGCAGTTCTTTAATATCTATAATTTCATTTGAATAATAAGCATTTAAAGAGTGTTCTGCTGTTCCTATTAAATACAGATCTTCATCTTGTATTTTATATATCATCTCTTCAAAAGAGGTTAATGGCAGGGCTCCTTCTAATATTTCTCTTCTTAGCATATATGGAGGTTGTATTAATATGAATTTCTTATTTCTTAGGAAATCTAGAGCAAAATTGATTATTGCAAAATTTAGCTTAACTAAATCACCTTTTAGATAATAAAATCTTGAGCCAGCAACTTCTGATGCTTTTTTTGTATCAAGCAGTTCTAAGGATTCTAAAATATCTGCATGGTCTTTTGGTTTAAAACCTGTTTTTGATTTTAATTTTTTAGGCTTTCCATAGGCCTTAATTGTCTTATTTTTTGAAGCATCCCCCACAGGAACTGACTTGTCAATAATATTTGGAATATCTTTCAGAATATTGTCTCTTGCCTGTTTTTTCTCACTTTCCTCTTTTTCTTTTTCAGCCAGCAATTGAGGTATCTTTCTTGCTTCTTCAATTAATTGATTAATCTGATTAGACGGCTTTTTTTCTTTTTTTGCCTGATTAATCCGCTCTGAGACTTTATTTCTCTTGCTTCTTAGATTATCAACTTCTTCTTTTAACTCTCTCCATTCTTTATCTAGTTTTAGAATTTTATCAATATCTCCCTCTGCAAGGCCTCTTTTTTTCTGGCTTTGCTTTACAATCTCGGGATTTTTCCTTATTAAATTAATATCGAGCATGTTAGTAATTAGTTTATATTATATTTAAATCTTAGTATATAACTTATAAAATCTTCTAATCTCTAAATGATAAATAATAAAAATCAGAAACTTTCACATTTAAGTTAGGCGAAGATGTGGTATGATTTCAAAATGTTCTTGAATCCATATAATACTAAATAATAAAAAGAACCAAGGTTCTTCTTATGAAACATAAAAGACACCTGCGGTTTCTCTTATGACGCTTCCCTTTAGAATGCAATGTTTTTCTTTATGAAACTTTCCTTTTATTAGGAGAAATTTAAAATGATTTGGTAGCTATTTAAATTAGGGTTTTAATATTGGGTTTTGGTAACTTGTTATTCTAAAGATTCTACCATAAAAATCTTTGATTTTTGATGTTTAAAGGTTTTTAACAAGGTTTAATTCACAAAAGTATTCTTAACTCTTTTAGATTTTAAGAAATATATGGTCAATATTATACTTTCAATAAATGCAAAAAAGTATAAGGCTACATTAATATTTTTTGAAAGAAAATCAAATAATATTCCTGTTAAGAAAGATATCCAAAAAGTGGCAATAGTTAATTTAGGAGCAAATCTTGAATTTTTGAATATAAAAACAAGAGAGACTAACAATAATATAGAACTAATAATTGTGTCAATTATTTTAAGATAATTTGTTTGTTGATAAAATAAAATAGTTTCTATAAGAAGATAAAGTAATTCAAATATTAAGATAATTACGAAAAATAATAACCAACCACTAATTCCCTTAAGATTTTTTGAATTATTTTTCTTTTTGACATTTTCTTTATTTTTGAAAGAAATTATTAAAAATATTACCCCTATAATTGAAAAAGGATTAAATATTAACAATATAAATTTTAATATCTTACTTTTACCTTCAACACTTGGAGAATTAATCAACATCCAACCAATTGGGATAAAAATCGCTAACCAAAAAATTAGTAAAATTATTCCTGAAATAAATAACCCTTTTTTCATAATTTTTATAATGAAGTATTCTTTAAAAATGTATCTTAAAAGAGCTATTAATTTAATACACTTGCTGAACGAAAACTTTAAAATATCTTATACTTCTTATGATTGTCTCTACACATGGCTGTAGAGACTGGGCAGCCACACGCGGCGTGTGCTGCCCTCTAATCTTTAAATAGCAAGTTTTAAAAAGCGATTTTGATGATAAGTATAATACATTAAAATGGCTATTGTAAGAATAAAATTAAGCAGCATTGATGTTAATCAATTGAATAATATCTCTGATACTATTAAGGATATAGCATCTAAAGCAGGAGTTTCAGCCAGAGGCCCGATTCCAATGCCTACAAAAAAACTTAAAGTCACTACAAGAAAAGCTCCCGCCGGCAGCGGAACAGCAACTTTCGACAGATTTGAAATGAGAATTCATAAAAGAGTTATTGACCTTCCTTCAAATGACAGAGTATTGCATAGCATAATGCGACTTCCTATTCCTAGAAGTGTTAATATAAAAATTGAGATGAAGAGTTAAATCATAATATAATAAGAACATAAGTATTCTGGAAGATTAAATTAAAAACTCCGAAGCTCTAGATAATAAATGATGGAAAGATATTAGTTATTTCATAAATTATTTTTGAATTAATATAATGAAAATTTTTCTCCAAGAAAAATTTAACATGACTTATAGTGTTTTAAAGTATCTTATAGTATTAAGGCATTAATAATTCTTGATTTAATATATATTTCTTAGAATATATTTATTTTTAAACTAGAATTTTTACTATTCTCTATGGAAAGAAAAAAATCTTTGTTAATAACTTTTGAGGGCGGAGAAGGAAGTGGCAAGACAACTCAGATAGTTTTGTTTCATGAATGGTTCTCTGAAAAATACGGGACTGCAATAACTTCTAAAGAACCTGGGGGAACTCCTGTTGCAGAAGAAATAAGAAAGATTTTGTTAAATCCAAAGTACGACATTGATCCTCATACAGAATTGTTTTTGTTTGAAGCGGCTAGATCATCTTTATATCGTTCAAAAGTGACCAGCTTATTAAGGGAAGGCAGGAGTGTTTTATGCGACAGGTCTATCGACTCGACGCTTGCTTATCAAGGTTATGCAGGTTCTGTCAGTATGGAGTTAATAAAAAGCCTTAATTTAGTAGCTAACTCTAGTAGAATTCCCGATTTAACCTTTATAATTGATGTTGATCCTGAAGTCGGAGTCAGGAACGCCAAGAGGAGTAAGGGAAAAGATATATCTAGAATTGATACTAAAGATATAATTTATCATCAGAAAGTTGCTGAAGGATTTAGAGATATTGCGAGAGTTAGTCCTGAAAGGTGTGTTTTAATACCTTATGAAGCTGGAATCCAAATTGTGCAGGATAAAATAAGAAATGAGTTTTCAAGAAGATATCTACTTAAATTTTAGTATATAACTTATAAAAGATTCAAATAGCTAAATGATAATTAATAAAAATCAGAAACTTTCACATTTAAATTAGGCGAAGATGCGGCATGATTTCAAAAAATTCTTGAATCCATACAATAATAAATTTTTCATTAGAGAAAAATTTAGCATGATTTATTAGATATTTAAATTAATTTAATGGTAATTATAGGTGAAGCGAATTAAATTTTAATCTTGCTGTCAGGGACTTTGTCAGAATGCTGCCCTAATCTGCCTTCCTGCAAACATTTCCAGCATGTATGAATATTTCCATTAGCTTCTTTTACAATATAAGTATCCTTGCATTCCTCACATTTGTATCTTTTTATCGGCTCAAATTCCATTTATATCACTTTTTTATTATGAGTGGTATAATTCTGGCTTTTTAATCATTGTTGTTCTTGGCAATAAGGTTTATAACCGGTTTTTGTATTTTTCTCATAGCAAAAATGCCCGCGTCGCATAATGGTAGTGCATAGCCCTGGAAAGGCTAGTCCTTTTTGGACCTCCAGGTTCGATTCCTGGCGCGGGCGTACCACTACAATATTCATGTAAATAGAAAAATATATAAATATGTAGGGGTATAATATTTTTATAGTTTAAAAAGTTTTAATTTAGTTTTATTTTCTTTCAGAATATTTATAAACCCCTCTTTATTTTAAAATAAACTTCACTATTGTTAATTACTCTATTAAGTTGATTTTATATTAATGGAAAAAAGAATGCTGTTATGGGGATATTTGAAAGACTATAAAGGATTGTTATTTTTAGCCCTGCTTCTGGCAACTATAAACCAGGTTTTCTCGCTTCTTGACCCGCAGGTATTCAGGCTTCTTATTGACAATTATGCAAGTAAAGCTACTACCTTGCCTAAAGACATTTTTATAAAAGGGGTGTTGCTTTTATTGCTGGCTTTTATTGGAGTTGCATTTGTTTCAAGAGTTGCCAAAAATTTCCAGGATTATTTTGTAAGTGCTATAAGCCAGAGAATTGGAGCGAGGATGTATGCTCATAGTGTTGAACATACTTTTTCACTTCCTTATGATATTTTTGAAGATAGAAGATCAGGAGAATTATTACAGAAATTGCAAAAAGCTAGGATTGACTCACAGACAATGCTTGTAACTTTTGTTAATGTTGTGTTTCTTTCCATGGTTGGAATGATTTTTGTTATTGCTTATGCTTCTACAGTTCATTGGAGTATTGGTTTAACTTATTTCTTACTTATCCCAATACTTGGAACAACAACTTTTATCTTAAGCAGAAGAATAAGGGCTGCTCAAAAAAATATTGTTACAGAGTCTGCTGAGTTAGCTGGCTCGACAACAGAGACAATCAGGAATGTTGAGCTGGTAAAAAGTCTTGGTTTAGAAGATCAGGAAATTTCCAGATTAAATAAGGTTAATAATGCAATTCTTGAACTTGAATTAAAAAAAATAAAAATGATAAGAAAGCTTAGTTTTGTTCAGGGGACGCTGATTAATGCAACTCGAGCTGTTCTTGTTTTACTTATGCTCTGGCTTATATTTAACCAGAATATAACACTTGGAGAATTTTTCAGCTTGTTTGTTTATTCATTCTTTATATTTTCTCCACTTGCTGAATTTGGAAATTTTGCTTCACAATACCAGGAGGCAAAAGCAAGCAATGAAAATTTGAGAGAAGTTTTAAATTTAAAGCCAAAGGCAAAGCCTGAAAATGCTGTTAAGGTTGAGAAACTTAGGGAAATTGAATTTAAAGATGTTGATTTTAAGTACAGCTCTGCAGACAGCACTTCTATTAAAAATGTGAATTTAAAAATTAAAGCAGGCGAGACTATTGCTTTTGTAGGGCCTTCGGGAAGCGGGAAGACAACGCTTGTAAAATTGCTTGTTGGATTATATGATAATACAAAAGGAGCTATTTCTTTTAATAATATTGAATCAAAGAAAATAAATTATGAAGATTTAAGAAAAAGAATTGGACTTGTTTCACAGGAAACGCAATTATTTGCAGGAACTGTAAGAGAAAATCTGCTTTTTGTAAATCCAAATGCAAATGACAAGCAGTGCATGGATGTTTTAAAAATGGCTGCTGTTACAAGTATTCTTGAAAGAGGTGGAAAGGGTTTGGACACTAAAATTGGAGAGGGTGGAATCAAATTATCTGGAGGAGAAAGGCAGAGGCTGGCAATTGCACGAGCTTTGTTAAGAAATCCTGATTTGATTATTTTTGATGAGGCAACAAGCAGCTTAGATTCTATTACTGAAAAAGAAATAACAAAGACGATTGATAAAGTCACTAAAATAAAACCCAGTTTAATAAGTGTTTTAATTGCCCACAGATTATCAACAGTTGCTAGAGCTGACAGGATTTATGTTTTAGAGAAAGGAAAAATTATTGAGTCTGGAACTCATAATCAGTTATTAAAAAAGAAAGGCCTTTACCACGCTTTATGGATGGAGCAGAGTGCTGAGGGGAGCAGTGAGAAGAGTAAGTTTTGAAAATACTCCAACAACTTTACATGGTTTTTATGCTAAATTAATTATGTTAAAATTACAAGTTTCAGTAGTTTATTTATATAAATTAGGTAAGAATATGGTATGATTTCAAAATAATTTTAATATTATTTTTATTTATTTTTTTCCCTCAACAACTTCTTTATCTTCGGCAACGCTTTCAATGCGGACTTACGGCCTTCTTTAATAATTTCGTTGGCTTTGTAAAAATCAAAGCGCTTTACTTTTGTGTAAGGATGTATGATAACATCAGCTCCTTTTTCTTCAAGCTTTGCAAGCTCTGAAAGGCCAAAAGTAGTGGTGTAATCAATTAATTTTAGTATATTTATATTTTCTATTTCTTTTTTAATATTTAATTTTGGGGGATGCTCAACATTTACAACAACTATTTTATCTTTGTATTTTTTTGCAACATCTACGGGCACAATGTCACTTACTCCTCCATCTACTAACATAATTTCTCCTTTTTTAAATGGCTTAAAGAAACCCGGGATTGAAACACTTGCCCTTATTGCATCAAATAAACCACCTTTTTCAAATAGATATTTTTCTCCTTTATTTAAATTAAATGCAACTGCAATAAATGGAGTATTAAGGCTTTCTATATTTATTCCTTCGGTGTATTGCTTTAACAGCTTATCAAATTCTTCAACATTAAATATTGATTGTTTTGACGGGTGAAAATGTAAAAGTTTTTTTACTTCTTTTTTATGCAGGTCTAGGCACATATTTTTAACTTCTTTTAATTTTCCAGCACTGTATAATCCGCCTATTAGCGCTCCAGCACTTGTCCCAATTATTCTTTTTATTGGAATTTTATTCTCCTGAAGAACTTCTATAACTCCGATATGCGCTAAGCCTCTTGCGCTTCCACCGCTTAAAACAAGGGTTATTCCTTTTTTATTTTTGCTTTTTCCACTTCTTTTCATAGAAGTAAATAGAAAATTTAGCTTATAAAGTTATATTATTGGCAGAAATTTTAGCATCCATTGTCCAACTAAAGTTAGAAATATAATTTGAAAATATACTAACATTGATTATTAAGGATTAAGTTGCTTAAGATATTAAATTAAGTAAAGATATTGTGCGTTTAAAGATATATTTCACCGAATTTTTAATTCATAATATATAACTTATAGAATTATTTGGAGGCATTAAGTTGTGAGTAATAAAACATCAGAAACTTGCACATTAAAATAAGGCAAGAATATGGTGAGATTTCAGAACAATTTTGAATTTATACAACACTAAATTTTTCTATGTGAAAAATTTAACATGATTTATTAAATATTTAAATTAATTTAATGGCAACAATAATTATCTTCAAATTGCTTTAGTTTAACCCAAACGATTCTGTGAAATCTGCAATTAAAGAATATTTGTTTAGATAATTAATGCCTTTTTCAGTTACAGAATATGTTTTTCCCTCTTTGGTTTTATGCTCAATTATAAACCTTTTTTTAATAAGTTCACTCATCTGATATGAAAGATTTGACTTATATAAGATATGGGTGGGCTTTATTCTCCCGTTTCTACTATTTATGACTTGAAGAATGTCTCTTATTACTTCTAGGCGATTTCTTTTTTTGCTCATTTTTTATGATTAGGATAAGTCCGAATAAAATTAGTATGTAACCTGCCAATGAGACTGAATGCCCTATAACATAATACATATAGCTTCTTGCGGCAAATATAAAGTATATATGACTTATGAATAATAATGCAAACGCAATTAATATGATTAGTGATTTTGAGTTTCTATTTTTAATATAACTGCTTAAATGGGTAGCAGCAATGTATCCAAAGAATATAGTTGCTAATATGTAATAAGCACTTCCTTTGCTGTCTGTCATGAATAGAGCTAGAATAGATAATAACAAAATAAGAGAATAAACCTTGGCGTTGTTTACTTTTAAATTAGTATAAGTTACAGTTAATAATCCTATAATAAATAAAAATATGTGAGTATACACTCCAATCATCCCAAGCGAAACTATATTGCTCAGCTCTACTGCTGATATTCCACTGCTTAGCCTGTCTATTAAAGATAAATTAACAATTGCCCATAAAATATATGAGGCAGATATAAATGCAAACCCCATACTTAATAACTTTGATTCATTCTGCTTGCATAATAAATAAACTTTGAACGCATAAAATGCAACAAAGCCGGTTATAAGCGCAAAAATAATTTCAAAGATGACACTGTAAGTAAAGAACCAGTTTGGGAGCAGATATAACGTCGCCATAAATAATACATCTTGTTTTAGCTTTTAAAGCTTATGAAAGAGCTTTCTGTATTGATTTTCTTGAAGTTTCTTTAACAACACCTTAATAAAGGGTTTTCTTGGTTTTTGCAAGGTTATTGATTAATACTAAATAAAAATTGAGGATAAAATGCAACACCAACACCCACATCAACACAAAACACAAAATAAGCCTAACACAGCTAGCATACCGTATGAACTAAAAATTTATAGGTTTAAACCGCCACCAGATTTTTGCAGTTAAACCTTATCATATTACACCTTATTCATACTCGTTCTTTAAAATAGGATAAGTCATCACTCGGACGCATGATTTCACACCCTCTTTAACTTCATGCGTCCAACCATCTTTAAAAAAATAAACTTAATTAAACAAATTTTAACATCAGTAACTTACTCATTAAAATTAGGCAAAAGTATTGCATTATTTCAAAAAATATTCTTGAATCTACACAATCCTAAATTTTTCTATATGAAAAATTTAACTTAATTTATTAGTTATTTATAATAGTTCAATTTAATTTATAGTATATAATCTATATAATATTAAAGTGTTGAATGGTTGATTAATAAAGTATCTGTAGCTTTCACATTCAAATCAGGCAAAAATATGGTGTGTTTAGCTAAACTTTTTTCTGAAAATATTGCAATAAACAAATTTAAAGGAAAGTTTGATAAAGAAAACCATGGGTTGTCTTTATTTTTTAAGCTTGAAATGATAATTTTTATTGTTTAGGTGGTTTTTAACTTATTATTCACTTGTGTTTGTTATTTTTATATTCAATTTCTCTTTCTTATCAGTTTCTTCAGCTTTCCGAAATCATAATTTTTATTTTCTCCTATTGTATAAACTCTAAAACTCATTAAAATGTCTTTTGGAATCATACAGGAACTATCACTTAAGTATTCATTAATACTTGTTCCTTCTACTATAGGAAGGAAACTTGGCAATATTATTATCTGTTTATCTTTATAGGTTCCAACAAGAAAACACTTGTATTTTTCTGATTTTATTTTTTGTGAATCTGTAATTGTTATGGCAGGATGTAAGTGGCCCATGACAATTGTTTTTATTTGTTTACCTTTATTAAAAACTTGCTTAATTTCTTCATCACCATGAATAAAAGCTAAGTCATCCTGAATATAAAAATCAACAAAATGCTTGTCAGCGAGGTTTTCCATTTTTTCATGATTTCCCTTAATAACAATTATATTTTCTCTTTTAATGTATTTTTCAATTTCCTGCATTAAATCCAGAAA
>JACPLR010000014.1 GCA_016186425.1 Candidatus Pacearchaeota archaeon
ACCATCTTGGACAGCCCAATCTTCTGAGCAATCGCTTAATTTTATTAACTAATCTTTCCTCTTTTTTCATGTTGATTACCTCAAGTAAATCAACATTCTAGGGTAGATTAACTTTTACCCTAGGACTTTTTCAACAGAGCCCAATACTAATTTATCATGAATAAAAATTAGAAACTTACTATAATAAATAAGGGAAGGATGTTGTAGTATTTCAAAATTATTTTTGAGTCTATACCATTCTAAATTTTTCATTTAAAAAAAATTTATGCTTCATTTAATATTATACTCTCTTATTTTATTTTAATATGTATTTTTAGGATTTTACATTTCGATATACTTATAAATTGTAGATTACTGATTAATTATATTGCAATTAAAAGAGGAAAATGGATACAGAACATCTAAGTGAAGAGTTAAGTGAAGAAGAGAAAATGAGGCAGGGAAATATCAGCCTTATACTTGATTCTTATAATGATATATTCTCTGATTTTGATCCAAGAGGATACTCTGAGAGGGCTTTGTCGGATGATTTCTTGCTTGAATGCAAAAGAGCTGCAAGAGATAAAGATCTTGAAACTGGCTTTGAATTGCGGCTTTTAGTTCCGAAAAACAGAAGAAATTTAAATGATGAGGGGAAGATAAAACAAAGACTGAAGATTCATTTTCATAAGCATTTCAGGCAAAAACACGATGAAATTAGAAGCATAAAAAGAGAGGGAATTGCATGGGTTGCTATGGGGCTGATTTTTATATTTCTTGCAACTATTATCTATGCTTATAAGGGATTTTTATTTAATTTACTATTTGTCATTCTTGAGCCGGCTGGCTGGTTTACTTTATGGTCTGGATTAGACAAGATTTTTATAATCTCTAGAGAAAAGAAGCCAGAACTTGATTTTTATGTGAAAATGGCTAATGCCAAGATTGTTTTTATCAGTTATTAATTTATAATTTTCTTCTATTCTGCCAGATTTCAAATAAGTCTTTTGCATGCAACACATTATAAATAGAAGCTTTCGTTACCCTAAAATATTTTGCTAATTCTCTTGCTGTTTTCATTTTATTATTCATTACTATACCTTCAATTCCATTGTAGTCTGGACGAATTCTTGCCTCATCTGGATGGAATGCGCGATATTTTTTAATGAGATTATTATTAACCAGATAAGAATATACTCCTAAATATGAAATTCCTCTTGCCTCAGCCATCTCTTTAATTGTTTTGCCTTGGTATATCCATGAGAGATAATTTCTCTTTGTCTGCATATGATTTCTTTTTCCCATTATAGCTAAGGATTAAAATTATACTTTTATCTTATATCCATAGTAATTATCATACGGAATAACTAATTTTTCTGTTTTTTCAACTGATAAATCCTCTATTATCTTTCTAAACAACCTTATAGAGTTTCCGTGAGCTGAAATTGCAACATTAATTTTTTGTTTTTTGATTAATTTTATTAAGTCTTTTATGAATGGTTTTACTCTTTTTTCAACATCTGCAAAACTCTCGCCTTGCGGAGGAGCAGTATTATACCCTCTATGAATTCTATCATATTCTTTTTTACTATATTTTTTAATAAATTCTTCATGTGATAAACCGTTTAACTTTCCGTAATTTCTTTCAATCATCCTATTATCTGTGATTATTTTCTTGCATTCAGGATGGTATTTTAGGATTTGTTTTAAAGTATCTTTACTTCTAGATAATTTTGTCTGGAAAGCAAGATCAATCTGTTTATTTTTTAGTTTTTTGCTTATTTTCTGCGCTTGTTTAATACCAAGGGGTGTTAGTTTTATGTCTTTCCAACCAGTAAATATTCCGTCTTTGTTGTAATAAGTCTGCCCGTGGCGGAAAATATAAATATGATAAACTTCGTTTATTTTCTTTTTTTTCATAATTGTGAATAGCAAGACTAGTTTATAAAATGTATTCTTAATTAAAATTAATTTTAAATATATCTTGATTATTAGTTAAATATGGAACCCATAAATATAGTTAATATATACCTATTTTTGAACTTTATGAATTAAAAGATTAAAGAAAGGTTTAAAAGCGATATATAATAAGTTTCTTTATGATAATTAACAGAATAAAGCTAATAATTGAATCATTGGCTATTCCTATTTGTTAATATCTTTCTATTTTATTTGAGTTAATTTTATCTAGACTCAAAATTAAAATGAACAATATCAATAATGCTGACAAAGAAAAAATTGCAAGAGAAAATATCCTAAAAACCGGAGAAGAGTTAGTGGGAGTCTCGGTTAAGGGTTATGATTTTAATAAAGGAGTTAATTATCCGGAAATAATTAATAGTTTTTCTTCAACAGGATATCAGGCAACTCATTTTTCTAAAGCTGTTGAGATTGTTAATAAAATGCAAGAGGAAAGGGTAAAACATGGTGATAAAGCAAAAATATTTTTAGGTTACACTTCAAACATGGTTAGCTCTGGTTTGAGGGATATTTTCAGGTATTTAGTGGAACATAAGAAAATTGATGTAATTGTAACAAGCGCAGGAGGTGTTGAAGAAGATATTATCAAATGCTTGGGAGATTTTATTTTAGGAGATTTTAAAGCAAAAGGCAGTGAGCTTAGAAATATGGCAGTTAATAGAATAGGGAATATTTTTGTGCCAAATTCTCGTTATATAAGTTTTGAGAACTGGGTAATGCCGATTCTTGAAGAAATCTATCAAGAGCAGAAATTACAAAATAAAATTATTACTCCAAGCCAGATTGCCTGGAAGCTGGGAGAAAAAATAAATGATGAGAGAAGCATATGCTACTGGGCTTGGAAAAATAAAATTCCTATTTACTGCCCTGCATTGCTTGACGGAAGTTTTGGAGACATGGTTTACTTTTTTAAGTATAAAAAAGGAAGAGAGGATTTTGTAATTGATATTGCTGAAGACGGGAAAAGCTTAAATGACAGCACTATAGGATTGGAAAAAAGTGGGGTTATAATTCTTGGAAGCGGAGTTGTCAAGCACAGCATCTTAAATGCTCATTTATACAGAAATGGGGCAGACTATGCAGTTTATATCAATACTGCACAGGAATTTGACGGAAGTGATGCAGGAGCAATTCCAGACGAAGCTGTTTCATGGGGTAAAATACGAAGCGATGCTGAGAGCATCAAAATTTACGGAGATGCCACAATTATTCTCCCGTTAATTGTTGCTGAGACTTTTGCGAAATAAGTTTATATCAAAGTAGAATAAAAAATTAAATAAAAATAATCGCTCCAACTTAAAAGTAGGAAGAGTTAGAGTTACATTTTCAATATATTTAAATCATTACAATCTAAATTTTTTCTTGGAGAAAAATTTAACATAATTTACCAGTTATTTAAGTTAATTTTATTAATGATATTTTAATTACGAGTTTCATTTTTTCTTATTTTATATCTTATAGCCTCAATTAAAAACGGGATTAAAGAAATTATAACGACCACTAAAATAGCCAGACTAAAATTTTCTTTTACTATTGGGATATTCCCAAAGTAATATCCCCCTAAAACAAATATCGAAACCCATAGTATTCCTCCAGCAATATTATAAAATAAGAATTTGGAATATTGCATTTTTCCCATTCCTGCAACAAAAGGCGCAAAAGTCCTTATAATTGGGATAAATCTTGCTAAGATTATTGTTTTTGCCCCGTGCTTTTCATAAAACCTTTCTGTTTTATCTAAATTTTTTCTATTAAGCCATTTTGAGTTCTTTTTTTCAAAAAGTTTTCTTCCAATCTTATGGCCAATCCAGTAATTTAATGTATCTCCTAAAATTGCCGCAAAACCTAAAGTAATTAGCATAAGATATAAATTAATTGACCCAATTGCAGACAATGCTCCTAAAGCAAATAATAAAGAGTCTCCTGGAAGAAAAGGAGCTATTACAAGCCCTGTTTCAGCAAATATGATTAAAAATATGAATAAATAAGTTAAAGGGCCAAACAAGCTAATTACTTCTGAAAGGTATTTGTCTATATGGATTATAAAATCAATTATTTCAATAGCCATTTATAAAATTAGTATATTTAGTTTAAATATCCTTGTTTGTATTTTTCATACTGCAGACAGATTTAAAAACTCAATTTTATACTATAAGTTATGGCAAAAAATAACATTATTGAGACTAAAGATTCTGATTTTGAAAAAAATGTAATACAAACATCTAAAAAAACTCCTGTTTTAGTTGATTTCTGGGCAGAATGGTGCTATCCGTGCAGATTTTTAAGCCCAACTCTAGATAAATTAGCGGATGAATATAAAGGCAAATTTATTCTTGCTAAAGTTAATGTTGATGAAAATCCAAAAAGTTCACAAGAAAATGATATAAGAAGCATACCTCATGTTAAGTTGTTTAAAAGTGGAAAGGTTGCTGATGAATTTATAGGAGCAATTCCGGAGAAGAAGATTAAGGAATTTCTTGCAAAAAACGGGATTAAATAATAATTCATTGCATATAACTTATAATCGATTAGGTAAAACTACTATTTCTAGCTGATAAATCAGGGAAAAATATGGCATGATTTCAGAACATTCTTGAAAATACTACAATAATTTTACATGGCTTTTAAACTTGAGATGTTGGCCTTTATAGTTTAAGTGTTTTTAGTTTTTTAACTTTCTCTGGAGATAATATGTTGGAAGTATTGCCATTACAAAATAAATTAATAAGGTTATTATTGCTAAGAATACCCATTGCGCCATTATAAGATTAGCGTATAGTGGGTTATGAATCCTGTCAACAATTATAAATTCATTAAACAAGCCAAATAATGCAAATAAGGAAGAGCAAATCAAATAGTTTAGTTTTGTAAAATACTGAATGGCAAATAAAATAAGAAAAACAACCAAGAATACAGGAACAATAAACGCAACACATGCAGGATAACCAATTTCACATGTAAAAAACTCTTCAATTAAAGTTACCGGAATGGCAATTATAAAATAGTTTATTATTTTTGGCAAGGAATTATTAACAAGCTTATTTGTAAGCTTTTTTTTGAAAAATAAAAATACCAATCCAAAAAACAATATCCATCCGATAATCACAAATAATAAATTGGGCATTTTACTCTTTTTGATTATTTATTCTAACAGGTTCATTTCTTTTCAGCATACATTAAGTCTGCATTATATTTTCCAGTTCCGGAATTAAAAATCTGCAAGAAATACAGCCTGCTTCCGTCAGCAGGAAGAGTTGGCTCACCAACTGCGAAATTGCTTTCAACAATAACTTCTGGAGTAGACCATGTGCCTGTAGCAATATCTCCGGATAAAAGAGCTGACCTGTAAATTCTTAACCTTCCATCAGTTCTTCCTGATGAAAAATAAAGTGTTTTATCCTTAAATAGGAAAGGATGCATGTCATCTTCGTTGCTGTTTATGGGCTCTGGCATTAATGCTGGTGCTTGCCACTCCCCATTAACTTTTTCAGAATAATAAATATTTTTCTTTCCAAAAGAATCAGGGCGCGTAGACCAGAAAAACATTTTGTCATCTGAAGGATTTACATAAACATCATCTTCTCTATATTTTGTATTTACTGTAGTTACTTCTTTGTGTTCGCTCCACTCCCCATTAACTTTTTCAGAATAAGCTATTTGCGTTTCTTGAGGCCCTTCTTCACCAATATGGAAATAAGCTTTATTGTCATTTACAAGAACAATTCCGTGAACAGGCTCATCTAAAGTTAATGGATGAGGCTTAGGAGTTGACCAAGAGTTATCTCCAAGCTTTGTTGCATAAAAAGTATCTCCTCTTTGAGATTTGCTCGAAACATACCCGCAAGAAACTCCGTTTTTGCAACTTTTTTCAGGATCTCTATTAGGACCGACAAAAACTACTTTAGGCAATTCTAGTAAATCTAAATTCAAATAAATGAAATATAAAGTGTTTCCATCTTGGGAAATATACTCGCTGTCTTCCCATCCCTCGCTGCTTATTGGAATGTATTTCGGAGCATTAAAATCACTTGATACTTTTGCAACACTATTTGTTCTTACTTCATTCCAGTTTACTCCGCTTGGAGTTGGAGTATTATTTGTATTTGATGGAGGATTATCATTATTTTTATCCAAACTTCCAATTATTACAACTCCAATTATTAAAACAGCTGCAATAATAAGAATCCACTTAATTAAACCCATTAAGAATACAAGGTTATTGGTCTTATAAATCTTCTTTTTATTATTTTTTATCGGCAGGTTTATAAATCAATTTTTTCATCTTAATTTATGAAACGATCATCAAGAAGGTGGAAGAAGAAAAGGCAAATGCGCTGGAAATGGCAAAGGAAAAAGTTAAGAAAAGCCAAGCATCTTAGAAAGGTAAGAAGGCAAAGATCTAAGTAGAATTCTTATTTGATTATAGTATTTTGAAAATATTACAACAAATTCATCAATTAGCAAACCCCTCATTAATCCAAAATTAACTTAACCCTCTATTAAATCATTTTAAATTTCTCCTAAAAGAGAAATTAGTCTTGTAATGATTCAGAATATATTTAGAAAATATTACAATATTCTTGCCTGATTTTAATGAGTAAGTCTCTGATTTTTATTAATTACTATCTAAAGATTAAAATATCTTATAAGTTATATACAAGAATTTAACCTGGTTTGATATTACTAATTTAAGGAGATGTCATAAGAAGAACCTTGGCTATTAAAAGGAGATGTCATAAGAAGAACCTTGGTTCTTTTTATATTTTATAATACTCCACTATAGCAATCTTTTTATATAGCCCAAAATTAAAGGATTTATTATAAATATTATTAAAGAAAAATAAATAAAGAGGTTTTATGGTTGACAGCGAGATTTGGACAGAGAAATTTAGGCCTTCTACTTTTGATGAACTTGTTGGACAAGATGATATTGTCAAGAGAGTAAAGTCTTTGACAAATGCCATGAATATTCCTCATTTATTGTTTGCAGGGCCTGCTGGAGTTGGCAAATCAACTCTTGCTTTAGTTGTTGTTAAAGAGCTTTTTGGAGCTGGCTGGAAAGACAATTATCTTGAGCTAAATGCCAGCGATGAAAGAGGTATTGAAGTTATAAGACAGAAAGTCAAGGATTTTGCAAGGACAAAATCAATTTCCAAGATACCTTTTAAAGTTATTTTTTTAGATGAAGCTGATGCTCTTACAAATGAGGCGCAAAATGCCTTGAGAAGAACAATGGAAAACTATACCAATAACTGCAGATTCATTCTTTCGTGCAATTATAGCAGCAAAATAATTGATCCAATACAATCAAGATGCGCTGTTTTCAGGTTTAGGTTATTAGAGAAAAAAGATATTGATAAAATTATTAGAAGAATTGCACATAGCGAGAATATTCAGATTGACGGAAGGTCAATAGATCTTTTATTTGAAATTAGCGAGGGGGATTGCAGAAGAGTGATTAATTTACTGCAAACAACAGCTTCTATAAGCAATAATATTACAAGCGATTTAATAGGAGTCATGGCTCCGAGTGCAAGGCCTAATGATATAAGAATTATTTTAGATTATGCACTTACAGGCGATTTTTTGAACTCAAGGGAAAAATTATTGGAGATAATGCTAAAAGAAAGCATTTCAGGAGCAGATATTGTAAAGTCATTTCAAAAAGAGATATGGAATTTGCCTATTGAACCAGAGCTAAAAGTAAAACTAACTGAAAGAACAGGAGAAATTGAATTCCGGCTTGTTGAGGGCGCTGACGAATTTATCCAGCTTGAGGCTTTGTTAGCAAGTTTTGTGATGGCTGGAAGAGGGAAGTAGATTTTTTATATTAATAAATAAATATGACAAATAATTTTGAAAACTGGAGCGAGAAATACAGGGCAAATAGTTTTTCAGACATAAAAGGCCAGGATAATGCAATCAATGAATTGAAACATTTTCTTCAGGCGTTTCCCAAGGGAAAAAAAGCTATTTTGCTTCACGGGCCTGCAGGCACGGGGAAAACAAGCCTTGCCCATGTATCAAAAAAAGAGCTTGACTTTGAAATTTATGAATTAAATGCGAGTGATTTCAGAAGCAAGGAAGAACTGCAAAATAAGCTAAAGCCTGCAACAGAGCAAAAAAGTCTCTTTAAAAAAAGCAAAGTTATTTTAGTTGATGAAGTGGACGGATTGTCTGCAACAAAAGATTATGGAGGAGTTCCGGAATTAATTTCATTAATAGAAGAAACGCAATTTCCAATTATAATAACTGCAAACAGCATTTGGGACGGGAAATTTGGAGAGTTGAGGAAAAAATGCAAGCTTGTGGCTTTAAAAGAGCCAGATTACAAGGCAATTTCTTTAGTTTTGCAGGATATTGCCAAGAAAGAAAAATTGCAAATTGACAATCAGGCAATTATTTCAGTTTCAGTTCGCTCAAAAGGCGATGTCAGGGCTGCTATAAATGACTTACAAATAATTGCATCTGACAAAGAATATTCAGGCCATATTGCTCTTGATGAAAGAAATAGGGAAACGGATATTTTTAATGCGCTAAAATTTGTTTTTAAGAACATGTTTTCAAATGAAACATTAAAAATTTATGACTCTGTCAGCAGTATTCCTCTTGAAAAAATATTTCTGTGGATAGATGAAAATATTCCTTATGAATATTCTGGAGAAGAGCTATACAATGCTTATGAAGCTTTGAGCATTGCGGATGTTTTCCGAGGGAGAATCAGAAGGCAGAGATACTGGAGATTTTTAGTTTATCAAAACATTTTTTTAAGCGCCGGAATTTCCATTTCAAAAAAGAAGCCGCGTATGGGCTATACCTACTATCAAAAACCTTCCCGTGTTTTAAAGATATGGATGAATAATAATAAAAACAAGCATAAGAAATCAATTATTATTAAATATGCTGCGCATATTCACTGCTCAAAGCAAAAAGCTGCAAAAGAGTTTAACATTGTAAAGCGAATTCTTAGACAGCCAACAATACAAAAGGAATTAAAAATGAGTGACCAAGAAATTGAGTATGTGAATAAAATATAAGAAAAGCTAATTAAAAATAAGTAAATCAAATGAGTGAGGTGATATATTGCAGTATTTCAAAAAGTTCTTGAATCATCACAATAAATAAATTTTCATTTGAAAAAATTTATCATACTTTAGATTAAGTTAATAGATTTTAGATTAAAGTATTTAGGATTCATTATTAATTGCCTATTTCTTAAGATGAAAATTTAAAATTATTTATTATGATTTTGGGAACCTTTTTCAAAGGTTCATTTTCAAATAGATAATAAAATTAAATATTAAGTTTGGTTAAGTCTTACATGTCATATGCTATTGCCATAGGGAGTTTCACAAGTTTTTTACCCGTATTTGTACAAATACATAATTTCCTTGTCTGTTAAAACTCTGTTGTAAATGCGGACTTCGTCTAAACTGCCGTTCATAGGAGCTCCAGGACTAAAACCTATAGCTATATTTGCACTAGGATTGCCCACTCCATAAGTCCAAGGACTAATTGTAGATTTTTTAACACTATTAATATATATATTAAAAGCAACACCATTATAACTTATTACTATATGGTTCCATCCAGTATTTGATAAATTACCTCCAAAGGTTTTTAAAGTATCATTAATATTGCTATTTGCATTAATATAAATTCTTCCATTACTATCTAAAACCGAGATGCCTGCTGCACCAGTATCACGTTTGCTAAAGGATGAAGAATAAACAGAAGGCTTATAATTTCCCCAATAAGCAACACTCCACTGATTTGTTCCTCCAATAGCGCTACTTAAAGTAGGCGTATTTGGAAGATCTATTTTATTAGTTAACCCGTTAAATTGATAAGCTCCCCCAATCTTTCCAGAGGTTGCGGTTGGGCAGCTCGTGCATGTTCCATCATTGCCATTTCCAGAATAATCTTTTGCATCGCCATCAAATGGCATGTATAAAACCAAGTCATTACTGCTGACAAATCCTTTGGTTGGGCTTGCTTCTTCGTTTGTTGCTCCGTAAGATTTTTTCCCGCTGCCACTAATAACAACTGAAGCAATTGAAACTTTGGAAATTGTTCCTAAACTTGATATAGTGCTTTCAGGAACAAGAATATTCCTTGTCTCTAGTTCTCCAATTGACTGCAAGTAATCATAAGAAACCTGCTGCCCTGATTCGTCTTCAACTAAAACCTTCACTCCGGACAAATTGCCTTCGCCAGAATTTCTTTTAACCCTTAGTTCGAGATCGCCATTCGACTTATATTTCAAGGAATTGTCAACAATTTCTAAATTAATTGTATTAACTCCGAGAGAGATTGTTTCAGAACTGCTTTTTAAAAATCCCGAGATAACCACCCATAATATTGAAATAGCAGCAATTATTAACAACAAAATTAGCACAGTTACAATAACTTCGGATATCCCTCTTTTGTTTTTAAGCATAAAAAATATAATAAAGGAGGGTTAATAAATTTATTTATTAAGCGGTATTGTTAACTTATCATGGTATAACCTATTTTTTAATAGATAACCAAAAACATTAATCCAAAATAATCATGGATTGTAGATCATATTAACTTTATGAATGGTAACGATATATTTATTTAATTTTGAATTTAACAAACAGATTAATTTCATATGTTTCAGTCTTTAAAGATAATTCATTATTATGTCATGTTAACTTAACAGTATCTTATTAAGCATTTGCAAGCTCTGCATCAATTATTGATTTAAATGACTCAAATGGCTGGGCTCCGCTTATCTCCTGGCCATTTATGAAAAATGCCGGAGTGCCTTGAACGCCATAACTAGTTCCATCTGCAGTATCTTTTGATACTTCTTGAGCCATTGCTCCAGAATCTAAGCATGTATTGAATTTATTTGTGTCTAAACTAATTTCTTGCGCATATTTTTTCAGACTTTCAATATCTAATGCATTTTGATTTCCAAATAATTTATCGTGCATTTTCCAATAAAAGTTATTTCCTTGTTCTCCTGCACATTCAGCAGCTTCTGCAGCTTTTTGTGCATAAGGATGGATTGAGCTTAATGGAAAATCTCTGTAAACTAATTTTGCCTTTCCTGTGTCAATATAATCTTTTTTTATTTGAGGCAGTGTTGATGTAAAGAATCTTTCGCAGAAGGGGCATTGATAATCTGAAAATTCTATTATTGTCACTGGCGCATTTGCATTTCCCAATACAGGATCATCGTCAGCACTTACATCAGCTGATGGAGTGGATGGAATATTATCATTATTATTGGAGTTATCTGAAGGAAGATTATTATTCAAGCTTCCAGAATCTTTAATTGGGACTAATGGCCTGCCTGGAGAGATAAAATTTCCGTCTTTTGTGAAGTATAATGGCACTGTTTCTCCATTTGAAGATATTGTTGCAACATAAAGTCCACTTTGTTCGCTTATACTTTCTATTGCCACATCTCCTCCAGGAACCAATTCTTGATTTATAAAATTATCAACAAGTTGCTTCATGTCATTCTGGTTTACAACATTTCCTGTGAATCCTTCAGAGCCATTGTTTAGGAATAAAGTTATTAAAAGAATTATGCTTAATATTCCTAAAATATAAGTTGTTACCGCCCAATTATGCTTTGGAACATTTTTTAGCGGGCTTTTTATCCCCCCAATATTAATTTTAATAACTTCATCATTATCTGATTTATTTTCGGAATTATAATTGTTTATATTTTCTTTATTTGATTTTTCCGGAATTTTCGCCATTTTAATGTTTATAGCTAGTTTGAAGGGTTTAAAAAGATTATGAAATTGTTGTTTTATCAAGAAATAATGATTTCTACAATAGTTAAAGTTAAATATTCTTAATTTCTGGTTATTTGATGGTTTTAGTACTGCTTGATAGGATTGTCAATTTATGGGAAGCCAGATTTGATAATGAAGATTCTATTGAGCATTTTACTCCTAATGCTCTTGAAGATACAATTTATGCAAGATTAAGAGAACTTAATCAGTATAAAAACGTTAGGGAATTGTTTATAGAAACAAGAAAGAGAGTAAGGGCTGATTTAAGGATGTTAAGAGAAAAAGATGAATCCTTATATAAAAAATGCCTTAACGATTATTATTCTTTTTTGAGAACAGGAAATCTCCCTAAAAATTTGCTTATTAATAATTAAAAGTTATAAATAATTAAACAATGGCATTGTCAACTTATTGGAACATACTTATTTTGCAATAGACCATATATATTAATATATTAATCCAAAATATCATAGACTGCAGGCCATATTAATTTTAGAAACAGCAACGATATCTTTATTTAATTTTGAATTTAATAAATAACTTAGTTTCATATGTTTTGGCTTTTAAAGATAATTTATAGTATATAAATTATAGAAAATAACTAAATACCAGTAATTCTAGCAAATAAAGTAGGTGGAGTTATGGCATGATTTCAAAAAATTCTTGAATCCATACAATAGTAAATAATAAAAAGAACCAAGGTTCTTCTTATGACATCTCCTTTTAATAGCCAAGATTTTCTTTATCAAAATAAAAACCTCCAGCGGGTTTCTATGCATCCAGCAACCACTTATCAAACTTTCCTTTATAAAAAGAACCAAGGTTCTTCTTATGACATCTCCTTTTAATAGCAAAGGTTTTCTTTATCAAACATAAAAGACACCAATGGTTTCTTTTATGAAACTTCCTTTTAATAGCCAAGATTTTCTTTATCAAACTTTCCTTTTAATATGAGAAATTTAGCTTGATTTATTGGATCTTTAAATTAATTTAATGGCAACAATAGTTATGCCTGATGGGTATTAACTTTTTCTTTATTTAATTTACTATTGCCTCACGTTAACTTGATAGTATCTTAAACAATAAAACTTTAAATATTCTGTTTTGTTTTATGTTTTATGCCATATGACATAATAATTGGTAGAGATGATGCAGATAAAAAGAGGTTTGGCAAAAAAGGCCTTATTTATTTTGGAAAGGGATATGTAACAATGGGGCAATATACTTCGCTTTCTAATCCTATTTATCTTGATGTTTCACGAAGCCATGTAATTTTGGTTTCTGGTAAAAGGGGAAGTGGAAAAAGTTATAGCTTGGGAGTTATTGCAGAAGAGCTTTCACAACTGCCTGAAGAGGAAAGAAAGAATATTGCTCCGTTGATATTTGACACAATGGGGATATTTTGGACAATGAAATACGAAAATGAAAAAGAGAAATCACTTTTAGCTGAATGGAAAATGAAGCCTAAGAAACTTCCTGTCAAGGTTTTTGTGCCTTATGGCAAGTACGATGAATATATTGAAAAAGGCATTCCGGTTGATAAAAAATTTTCAATAAAAGCTTCAGAGCTTGATGCAGAAGACTGGAGCTTGATTTTTAATCTAGATATTATCAATCCTATAAGCATTTTAATTGAGAGAATCCTGTCAAAATTACAAGCAGCCGGAAATTATATAATTAAAGATATTATCCAAGGGATAATTTATGATGATAAGACAAGCGAAACTGAGAAAAATGTTGCCGTTGGTTTGTTTGAGGCAGCAGATACATGGGGAATTTTTGCCAAGGAGGAAAAAGATGAAATTAATATCAGTGAATTGCTAAATCCGGGAATTACAAGCATTATTGATTTAAGCATTTATAATTCTGTAGGGGCTTTTAATGTTCGCGCCTTGGTTATCGGCCTTGTTTGCAGAAAGTTATTTGATGAAAGAACTTTTTCACGAAAGCAAGAAGAAGTTGAAGCAGTGAGGCATGGAATTGATTATCTTTCGTATCAGGGAAAAAGAGAAACTCCTTTAATTTGGGTTTTTATTGACGAATGCTTAACAGGAGATACAGAGATAATCACCCATAAAGCCCATACATCTTTAAATGAGATAATTGAGAAAGTTGAAAGGGGAGAAGAAATTAAAGTTTTAGGACTTAATACAGAAAAAATGGAATTTAATCATTACCCTGTAAAAAAAATATATAAAAAAGGCAAAAGAAAGATTATAAATTTGATAACTGAAACTGGAAGGGAAATAAAATGCACTCCAGAACATAGAGTTCTTACAAGGCACGGATTTGCTTCGGCATTTAGCGTTGACGAAATTGCAACACCCCTAGTTAGCCATTACTCAGAAGATGAAGATTGCATAAAAGCAAGAATACTCGGCTACTTATATGGGGATGGGTGGGCTAGTGAAAAAACACAATCTTTAGGGTTTAGTGGAAAATCAAATTCTGATGATTTAAATAAAATAAAAAATGATCTTTTATTGTTGGGCTTCAAGTCTTCGAACATATTTTCAAGAATAACATCTTCCCAGATAACAAATAATAAAAATAAAAAGCTTATAGTAAATGGTACGAGCTGCAGTATTCAAGCAAGTTCTAAAGCATTTAAGTTCTTTAAGGAACTTGGAGTAATTACGGGGGATAAAGTAACTAAGGAGAGCAAAATCCCTATTTGGATAAAAATGGCGAATACAAAAGTAAAGGCAGAGTTTTTATCAGCTTTGATGGGAAGCGATGGTCAAACAATAACAAAAGCAAAAAATGCAAAGGGAGATTTTAATGCAGTAAGATTTAGCTTTAATAAGCTGGAAAGACTTGATAAAAATGCAGTGGATTTCGCAACTGAAATTAAAGAATTATTTGAAGATTTGGGAATAAAAATAAGCAGTATTGTTAGATTAAAAGGAAATGTAAGAAAAAATGGGGATAAAACAATAAAAATAATTATCACTTTAGAAAAAAATTTGGAGAATACTATCCACTTTTTAAATGAGGTTGGTTATAAATATTGTTCTGACAAAGAGATAGAATGCTTTAAATGGTTAAGTTATCTGAAGGCAAGATTATTTTTAAAAAAAGAAAGAGAAAAAATTTATGAAAAAGCCATTATATTAAAAAAAGAGGGTTTAGGAAAGGCTAAGATCGCAAAAATTTTAGGTTTTCCTGAAGCGCAAATAAGGGATTGGATATATTCTAATACGAAACCCGGGCTACCGAAAACTTTCCTTGATATCGATGAGTGGATTAATAATAGGTTTGGTAAGAATGTATTATATGAAAGAGTATTTAGAATTGAGGAATGTGGAGAAGAAGAAGTTTATGATTTGTCTGTTGATAAGGTTCATAATTTTGTTTCTAATGGATTAATAACTCATAACTGCCACGAATTTCTTCCAAGAGAAGGAAAGACAAGCGCTACAGATGCTTTAGTCCAGATTTTAAGAGAGGGTAGGCAACCCGGGATTACCCTTGTATTAGCAACCCAGCAGCCCGGGCAGATACATAAAGATGTTATGACACAATCAGATGTTGTTATCTCTCATAGATTAACAGCGCAGCCTGATCTTATGGCTTTAAACGAGATAATGCAGTCTTATTTATATCAAAGCATTAAAAAACATATTGATGACCTTCCTGATTTGAAAGGCAGTGCAATAATTCTTGATGACAATTCCGAGAGAATTTATCCTATGAGGGTGAGGCCGAAATTTACATGGCATGGTGGAGAATCTCCCACTTCTGTTAAGATTGAGAAGAAAATTTGATTTTTAAAAATAGGCATTAATATTTAACTTATAAGAGTAAATTAAGTAAGAGTAGATTAAACGAATAAAGTAGGCAAAAATATTGCTATATTTTATAAATTTTGAATCAACACAATAATAAATTTTTCATTTGAGAAAAATTTAACATGTTATTATTATTTTTTAATTAATACTTATAAATTAAGTAAAGTAGCTTCAGAGATAAGTCAGGTAAAGATATTACATGATTCATAAACTTGATTCTATTAAATAAGCAACCTGCTCTTTTTCTTGATAATCTCTTGATTTATCTTCTTGTGATATTGTAGGTTCTGGTTTATTATATGCCCAGTCCAAGAGTTTTTTGTCCATAGGTTGAGTTATGCATCCATTCAGAGAACTAATGGATATTGTTGCTAAAACCAAAGTTGTTAGCTGTTTTTTCATTTTAGTTTTTATTTTTTTATATAATAATTCTCGGCCCTTTTGATCGCCTGTTTATTTCATCTAATTTTTTTTCAAGCTCGTTTTTTTCTGGAATGTTCTTTGGAATATCTTTTGAATCTTGTTTTGGAATTATTTGGATTGAAAATGGAAGTTCAATATGAGTTGTCGGAGGTTCAAAATCAAATTTTCCGTCTGGCTGATAACTTGTGATTGATTCTGGCAGTTCGTCTTCTGAAGATAATTTTTTTGTCCCGCAGTCATGTTTTTGCGATTTTTCTGTAATAGCTGTTAATTTTCCGTTTTTATTCTCCTGCCAGTTTGTAATCTGATAAATTATTATCGGGCTTTGCATTATTTTTCCTTCTGGAGTATACTTGTAAAGAACTTCAATTATTCTCACTAGATTTTCTTTTTTATCATTGCCTGTTGAGGTTAATAATGCTTCGTAAAAATCAAATTTTCCATCGCCATCATAATCTCTATGCTTTAAAGATAGGTCTCGCAGGGTTTCGTTTTTTGGAAGCCAGTTTCTCATACTCATTACTGTTTCGCTTGTATTGACATTGTAAGCAATCACATTGCTTTTTTTCTCTGTTCTGGCTTGATATTCACTTGTAGCGCATCCTGAGAAGAACGATGTCGCCCCTATTAATAATGCAGCCAGGCCTCTTAATTTTAATTTCATGTGCTTTCTATTATTCTTTTCTTTTTATAAAGATTTGTGTTCAGGGGATTATATGTTATTTATAGTAAACAAATATTTATAAAGCGCATAAAGATGAAATATGGCATGGATAATATTAAACAAAATAGTCTTTCGACAGTGTTTAT